>NZ_JBSGZJ010000156.1:0-14370 GCF_053610925.1 Streptomyces sp. NPDC054847
CGGCGGGCCCGTCCGTGATCCGAGCGACCGCCGCCGCCTCCCCTCGGGCGGCGGCGGCCAGCGCGGCCGCGAACACCTTCCTGGCGGGCGCGTCGGCGTGGACCGGGGTGACGAGGATGTCGATGACGCCGCCGCAGGTGAGGCCGACCGCGAAGGCGTCCTCGTCGCTGTAGCCGAACTGCTCGAGGACGCTTTCGCCGTCCTCGAGGGCCTGCCGGCACAGCTCGTACACGGCGCCCTCCACGCACCCTCCGGAGACCGAGCCGATCGCCGTGCCCCCGCTGTCGACGGCGAGCGCGGCGCCCGGCTGCCTGGGCGCGCTGCCGCCGACGGCCACGACGGTGGCGACGGCGAAACTGCGGCCCTGCTCGACCCACCGGTGCAGCTCTTCGGCGATGTCCAGCATGTCGGTCTCCTTCGGGTGTTCTGCGGAGGCGGGCGGTTACTTGACTCCGAGCCAGCCCTCGATGGGGTGCAGCGCGAAGTAGGCCAGGAAGACGACGGCCAGGACCCACATGAGCCAGCCCACCTCGCGTGCCCGGCCCTGGACGGCCTTGATCAGCACATGGGCGATGACTCCGGCCGCGATGCCCGCGGTGATGGAGTACGTGAACGGCATCAGCACCGTGGTCAGGAAGACCGGGATCGAGGTCGCGGAGTCGTTCCAGTCGATGTGCTTGGCGTTGGTCATCATCATCGAGCCGATGACGACGAGCGCGGCGGCCGCGACCTGGGTGGGGATGACCTGGGCGAGCGGCGTGAAGAACAGGCACAGCGTGAACGCGAGACCGGTGACGACGCTGGCGAGGCCGGTGCGCGCGCCGTCGCCGACACCGGCGGTCGACTCGACGAAGACGGTCTGGCCGGAGGCGCCCGCGACACCGCCGATCGCGCCGCCCGCGCCGTCGATGGCCAGGGCCCGGTTGAGGCCCGGCATCTTGCCCTTGTCGTCGGCGAGACCCGCCTGCTGGCCGATGCCGATGATGGTTCCCATGGCGTCGAAGAAGCCGGCCAGCACCAGGGTGAAGACGATGACGCCGACGGTGATGCCGCCGACGCCGGCCATCCCGTCGAAGGAGACGGCGCCGAACAGCCCGAAGTCGGGGCTGGAGACGATGGAACCGGTGATCTCGGGTGCGTTGAGGCCGCCCCAGTCGGCCTTGTCGAGGCCGGCGAACTGGTGGACGGCGGCGGCGAACAGCGTGCCGCCGACGATGCCGATGAGGATGGCGCCGGGGACCTTGCGGACCTGGAGCATGAAGATCAGCAGGACGGTGACGGCGAAGCAGAGAACGGGCCAGCCGGTCAGCATGTCGCTGGTTCCGAGCTGGATCGGCTTGGCGCCGGCGATGCCTCCCTCGCCGGGCATGGAGGTCACGAACCCGGCCTGGACCAGGCCGATGAGACAGACGAACAGGCCGATCCCCATGGTGATGGCGTGCTTCAGCGCCAGCGGGATCGCGTTCATGATCAGTTCACGGAGACCGGTGACGACGAGCAGGACGATCACGGCGCCGTAGATGACGCACATGCCCATCGCGTTTTCCCAGGTCATCTCGGGCGCGACCTGGAAGGCCATGACTGCGGAGACACTGAGTCCCGCGGCCAGGGCGAGCGGCACATTGCCGATGAGGCCCATCACTATGGTGGTCGCCGCGGCGGCGAAGGCGGTCGCGGTGGTCAGCTGATCACCGTCGAGCCTGTTGCCGGCCGCGTCGGGCACCGACAGGATCACCGGGTTGAGCAGGATGATGTACGCCATCGCCATGAAGGTGGTGATGCCGCCACGCACCTCCCGGCCGAGCGTCGAGCCTCTCTTGGTGATGTGGAAATACCGGTCGAGCCAGGATCGTCCGGCGGGCTGGCGCGTACCCGCGCCGGCGTCCTCCGCCGTGGTCCGGGGCTCGGTGGACTGCTGGGTCATGGTGCCTACTCCCAAGGTTCACAGGGGCACCCGCCGTGGAGACTGGTGATGGCGGGATTTGGGATGGTGCTTGGCTGCACGACCCGGGGGACGGCCCGAGACGAACTCGCTCTTCGGGGTACTGCGGTGCTGCTGCGGCCGCGAGCGGTGCGGCACGTGTTCTCCCCGGGCGGCGCGGGCCGGCGGGGAACCGGCTGGTTCCTTGGAGGCATGGCGCGCACCGCCCGGAGAAGTGGGGAGGGATCAGGTGCCGGTGAGGTGCTCGGGGCGCACCGGCGTCCTGTCCAGTTCCAGACCCGTCGCGTTCCGGATCGCCGCGAGCACGGCCGGAGTGGACGACAGGGTGGGGGCCTCGCCGATGCCGCGCAGCCCGTAGGGGGCGTTGTCGTCGGCGAGTTCGAGCACGTCGACCGGGATGGTCGGCGTGTCGAGGATGGTGGGGATCAGGTAGTCCGTGAAGGACGGGTTCCTGACCTTCGCGGTCTTCGGGTCGACGATGATCTCCTCCATGACCGCGACGCCCAGGCCCTGGGTGGTGCCACCCTGGATCTGGCCGAGGACGGACAGCGGGTTGAGGGCCTTGCCGACGTCCTGGGCGCAGGCCAGCTCGATCACCTTCACCAGACCCAGCTCGGTGTCCACCTCGACCACCGCGCGGTGCGCGGCGAAGGAGTACTGGACGTGGCCGTTGCCCTGGCCGGTGCGCGGGTCGAACGGCTCCGTGGGGCGGTGGCGCCACTCGGCCTCGATCTCGACGGCCTCGTCCTCCAGCAGGTCCACCAGGTCGGCCAGTACCTCGCCGCCGTCCGTGACGACCTTGCCGCTCTCGAGCAGCAACTCGGCGGTGGCCCAGGCCGGGTGGTAGCTGCCGAACTTGCGGCGGCCGATCTCGAGGACCTTCTCGCGGACCAGCTCGCACGAGTTCTTCACGGCGCCGCCGGTGACGTAGGTCTGCCGGGAGGCGGACGTGGAGCCGGCGGAGCCGACCTGCGTGTCGGCGGGGCTGATCGTGACCTGTGAGACGCCGAGCTCGGTGCGGGCGATCTGGGCGTGCACGGTGACACCGCCCTGGCCGACCTCCGCCATCGCGGTGTGCACGGTGGCGACGGGCTCTCCCGCGATGACCTCCATGCGCACCTTGGCGGTGGAGTAGTCGTCGAAGCCTTCGGAGAAGCCGACGTTCTTGATGCCGACCGCGTAGCCGACGCCCCTCACGACGCCCTCGCCGTGCGTGGTGTTGGACAGGCCGCCGGGCAGCGAGCGGACGTCCGGGCCCTCGGTGGTCTCCCACTGGCGCTCGGGCGGCAGCGGGCGGGCCTTGACGCGGCGCAGCAGTTCGGCGACCGGGGCGGGCGAGTCGACCGGCTGGCCGGTCGGCAGCAGCGTGCCCTGCTCCATGGCGTTGAGCTGCCGGAACTCGACGGGGTCCATGTCGAGGGCCTTCGCCAGCTTGTCCATCTGCGCCTCGTAGGCGAAGCACGCCTGGACCGCTCCGAAGCCGCGCATGGCGCCGCACGGCGGGTTGTTGGTGTAGAGCGCGAGCGCCTCGATGTCGACGTCGTCGATGACGTACGGGCCCACCGAGAGCGAGGAGGCGTTGCCGACGACGGCCGGCGAGGCGGAGGCGTAGGCGCCGCCGTCCAGCACGATCCGGCACTTCATGTGCGTGATCCTGCCGTCGCGGGTGGCGCCGTGCTCGTACCGGAGCTTCGCCGGGTGGCGGTGGACGTGCCCGAAGAAGGACTCGAACCGGTTGTAGACGATCTTGACGGGCTTGCCGGTGCGCAGGGCCAGCAGGCAGGCGTGGATCTGCATCGACAGGTCCTCGCGGCCGCCGAACGCGCCGCCGACGCCGGAGAGCGTCATCCGGACCTTGTCCTCGGGCAGGCCGAGGACCGGGGCGATCTGCCGCAGGTCGGAGTGGAGCCACTGGGTCGCGACGTACAGGTCCACGCCGCCGTCCTCCGCCGGCACGGCGAGACCGGACTCGGGCCCGAGGAACGCCTGGTCCTGCATGCCGAAGGTGTACTCGCCGGAGACGATGACGTCGGCCCGCTTCGCGGCCTCGTCGGCGTCGCCGCGCACGATCGGCTGGCGGTGCACGATGTTCGGATGCGGCACATGGCCGGCGTGGTGGTCGTCGCGGCCCGGATGCAGCAGCGGCGCGTCCGGCGCGGTCGCGGAGGCCTCGTCGGTGACGACGGGCAGCTCCTTGTACTCGACCTTGATCTTGGCGGCGGCGCGCCGCGCGGTCTCCGGGTGGTCGGCGGCGACCAGGGCCACGGGCTCGCCGTGGTGGCGTACGACGCCGTTGGCGAGGACCGGGGTGTCCTGGATCTCCAGACCGTAGTTCTTCACGTCGGTCGGCAGGTCGTCGTAGGTGAGGACCGCGTAGACGCCGGCCTGGGCGAGCGCTTCCGAGGTGTCGATGGAGACGATCTCGGCGTGCGCGACCGTGGAGCGCAGGGTCTGGCCCCAGAGCATGTCCTCGTGCCACATGTCGGAGGAGTACGCGAACTCGCCGGTGACCTTGAGGATGCCGTCGGGCCGGAGCGTGGACTCGCCGATGCCGCCCTTGGTCTTCTGGGTGAGGTTCGTGGGTGTGCCGGTGGTGGCCATCGTCAGACCGTCGCTTCCTGGTTTCCCTGACGGGCGGCCGCGAGGCGAACAGCGTCGAGGATCTTCTCGTAGCCGGTGCAGCGGCAGAGGTTGCCGGAGAGCGCTTCGCGGATGTCCTCGTCGGTCGGCGACGGGTTGCTCTCGAGCATCTCGTCGGCGGCGACCAGCAGGCCCGGGGTGCAGAAACCGCACTGCACGGCGCCGGCGTCGATGAACGCCTGCTGGATCGGCGCGAGCTCGGTGCCCTTGCCGGTCTGCGAGTCGGTGACCCCATCGCCAGGCGCGGCGCTCCACCCCTGGGCGTCCTGGAGCGAGGTGCCGCAGGTTCCGCCGGCACAGGACTGCTCGCGCTGCTTGGCCAGGTCCGCCAGGCCCTCGACGGTGACGACCTCGCGGCCCTCGACCTGGCCGGCGGCGACCAGACAGGAGCAGACGGGAACGCCGTCGAGCCTGACCGTGCAGGAACCGCATTCGCCCTGCTCACAGGCGTTCTTCGAGCCGGGGAGGCCGAGGCGCTCGCGCAGCACGTAGAGCAGGCTCTCGCCCTCCCACACGTCGTCCGCTTCCTGCCGGCGTCCGTTGACGGTGAAATTGACGCGCATGGTCATGCAGCTCCTTCCAGCGTGCGGGCGGTGCCGCGGTACTGCTCCCAGGTCCAGCCGAGCGTGCGGCGGGCCATGATGCCGACGGCGTGACGGCGGTACTTGGCGGTGCCGCGCACGTCGTCGATGGGGTTGCAGGCGCCGGAGGCGAGCTCCGCGAACTGCTTGGCGACCGAAGGGGTGATGATGTCCCCGCTCTCCCAGAATCCGCCTTCTTCGAGCGCGGCGTTCAGGAAGTCCTCCGCGGCCTTGGCGCGGACCGGTGTGGGGGCGGCGGAGCCGATGCCGGTGCGCACGGTGCGGGACCCGGGGTGCAGGACGAGACCGAAGGCGCAGACAGCGATCACCATCGCGTTGCGGGTGCCGACCTTCGAGAACTGCTGCGGGCCGTCGGCCTTCTTGATGTGGACGGCGCGGATGAGCTCGTCGGGGGCGAGCGCGTTGCGCTTGACGCCCGTGTAGAACTCGTCGATCGGGATCATGCGGGTGCCCCGTACCGACTCCGCCTCGACCTCGGCCCCGGCGGCGAGCAGCGCCGGGTGGGCGTCGCCGGCCGGGGACGCGGTGCCGAGGTTGCCGCCGACCCCGCCGCGGTTGCGGATCTGCGGTGAGGCGACCGTGTGGGAGGCCAGCGCGAGCCCGGGCAGCTCGGCGCGCAGATTCTCCATGATCGCGGTGTACGGGACCGAGGCACCGAGCCGGACATTCTCGCCGCCGACCTCCCACTCGGTCAGCTCACCGATGCGGTTCAGGTCGAGGAGGTACTCCGGCCGGCGGTGGTCGAAGTTGATCTCGACCATCACGTCGGTACCACCCGCGATGGGGACAGCCGTGGGGTGCTCGGCCTTGGCGGCGAGCGCCTCCTCCCAGCTGGCGGGGCGAAGGAAGTCCATGGGTGGCTCTCTTCTCGATCGGGGTCGTACGTCGCGGTGGGGCCCGGGACAGCCGGCCCTCGACCTGTCATATGCGGTCGTTCATCTGCTGTTCACGCGGTGTGGTCCAGTACACAAGGCCCGATCCGGGCGGTGCAGTCACCGAAACCATGAAGGAGTTGGCTGGTCGCCTCCCTCGTCTTGTAGATTCGAACGAAAGGCGGAGATCAGCAACCTCACCGTTTCCCCATGGAAACGCCGGCGACAGATCTTTGGCCACGACCGGCAACAACGAGACAGATCGGCGGCGACGAGATGCGGCTGCGCGCACTGCTGGAGAACGACGCGCTGGGGCTGCGGCTGCTCGGCGGCGAGGACGAGCTCGACCGCGGGGTACGTGGCGTGATGACCACGGACCTGCGCGACCCCAGCCGGTACCTCTCCGGCGGCGAACTGGTGCTCACCGGGCTCGCCTGGCGGCACGGCGCGGCGGACTCGGAGCCGTTCGTCCGGATCCTGGCCGCCGCGCAGGTCGCGGGACTCGCCGCGGGCGAAGCGGAACTCGGCGACATCCCCGACGATCTGATCCAGGCGTGTTTGCGCCACCGGCTGCCGCTGTTCGCAGTGAACGAATCCGTCGCGTTCGCGACGATCACCGAGTACGTCGTACGGCAGGTCTCCGGCGAACGTGCCGGCGACCTCGCGGCAGTCGTCGACAGACACAGGCGCCTGATGACGTCCGGCCCGGCGGGCGGCGGCCCGGACGCCGTACTGGACCTGCTCGGCTCGGACCTGGACCTCCGTGCCTGGGTCCTGTCCCCCACCGGGCGGCAGATCGCCGGCGTCGGCGAAGGGCTGCCGGCGGAGGTCGGCGCGACGCTCGCCGGCGAGCACCTCGCCGCCGTGCGCACCGGCCGGCGCGCCCCGCACCGGACCGTCGTACGCGGAGTGGCCTACTCGCTTTTCCCGATCCGGAACACCGGAAGGGGAGCCGCGCCGGCCGTCAGGGACGTACGGGAAGGCGTGCTCTCCGACTGGCTGCTGGCCGTGGAGGCGGACGCCGCCGACTGGCCGGAGGCACGGCTCGACCTGCTCCAGGGCGTCACCCAGCTGATCGCCGTGGAACGGGACCGGCGCGAGGCGGCCCGCACGGTACGGCGTCGGCTCGCCCAGGAGGTCCTGGAGCTCGTGCAGACAGGCGCGGCCCCCGCTGAGATCGCGGCACGGCTGAGGGTCGCCGCGCCCGTGCTGCTGCCGGGCCTCGGCGCGGCGCCGCACTGGCAGGTGATCGTCGCCCGCGTGGACTGGGGCGCCGACTCGGCCGTCGAGACCGGGCCGGTCGCCCAGTCGCTCCTCGAGGAGATCCTCGTCGACCCGTCGGCCGCCGGCGCCGAATCCGCCGACCGGATCGCCGTCGCCCACACCGGCGACGAGGCGATCGCCCTGGTGCCGCTGCCGGTCGTGGGCCTCGGCGGCCTCGACGACGAGGACCCGCCCCCGGTCGACGCCGGCCTGCACGCCGACGCCCTCCTCGAGTCCGTACGCCTCCCGCTGACCGCCGGCCTGGCCGACGACGGACGCCTCACGCTCGGCGTCAGCGCGGCCGTGCACTCGGCGGAAGCCCTGCGCGGCGCCCTCGAGGAGGCCCGCCACGCCCGCCGCGTGGCCGCGGCACGGCCCGGCCGGGTGTGCGCCGCGGGCCACCACGAGCTGGCCTCGCACGTCCTGCTGCTGCCGTTCGTCCCCGACGACGTCCGCCGCGCCTTCACGGCCCGCCTGCTCGACCCGCTGCGGGACTACGACCGCCGCCACCGCGCGGAGCTCATCCCCACGCTGGAGGCGTTCCTCGACTCCGACGGCTCCTGGACCCGGTGCGCGACGCGCCTGCATCTGCACGTGAACACGCTGCGGTACCGGGTGGGCCGCATCGAGCAGCTCACGGGGCGTGACCTGTCGCGCCTGGAGGACAAGCTGGACTTCTTCCTGGCGTTGCGGATGAGCTGAGGGGGCGCACTCGTCCCCTCCATGCCGGGTCCCGGCGGGTACTCTCGCTGCCGGGTCCGGCACTTGCGAGAGGTGCAACGATGCACGCCGATACAGGGCTGACGCAGCACAACCTCGAGGCGCGCGGGTTCTGCGGCTTCATTCCGTTCAGCGGGCTGCCGAGCAGTGACGTGCCCGCGGAGGGCGGCGTCTACGTGGTGCTGCGGTCGTCTCTCGGCCCGCCGCGCTTTCTGACGACGAGTCCTGCGGGACGGCGCAGGCAGCGCGATCCGTCCGTCCCGCCGGAGCAACTGGCCCTCGAATGCGTCGAAGGCGCCCACGTCCTCTACATCGGCAAGGCGGCTGCCGGAGAGAGGACGGAGCATGGGCTGAGGGGAAGGCTGAGGCGGTACGCCAGGTCGGGCACCGGTTCGGCCGGCCACTGGGGAGGTCGCTACATCTGGCAGCTCGACGACTCCTCGGCCCTGCTGGTCGCCTGGTGCCTCACACCGGACCTTGATCCAGCACATGCTGAGGCCGACTTGATCGACGAGTTCATCCGCCTGCACGGCAAACCGCCCTTGGCGAATCTGCGCAGGGGAACCCGGACCCGGCGCCTTGCGGCTCCGTAGACCGACGAACGGCGGCGTGACACCGCACCACAGATGGGCGGCAAACAGCTCGCCCTCTGCAAACATCCGCTGGAACGCCGACGCCTGGGCGAAAGGCAAGCGGTCGGCTGTGCACAGGCGACCCTCCCGCCCTTCTCGTTCCTTACGCGGCGATGGAGCGGCGGGCCGGACCGGGCGAGCCCGGCCGGTCCTCGCTCACAGGGAGCGCAGCAGGGCCAGTGACGCTTCGCGGAGCCGGTCGTCGTCGTAGCGGGGGCTGGCGAAGCTCCATGGGTCGACGGCTGCGAGGCGTCTTTCGGAGTGTGCCCAGTGATGCAACTCGGTCCGCAGTTCCTCGGGGGCGCAGCCGATCTCGATCAGCCTCTCCAGAGCCAGGATCCCCACCGGTTCGGGACCGGCGAGCGCGGTGAAGACGGGGACGGCCACGGGGTACGGGTCGCCGGTGATCCGCCAGTGCGCCTCGGCCGCGTGCACGCGTGTCCACTCGTACGACGCGTCGAGAAATTTCTCGACGAGCGGCAGCAACGGCGCACCGGCCGGGCCGAGGAGGGCCGCGTCCTCCAGCCGCCAGTGCCCGGCCGAGACGGCCAACTGCTTCTGGAGTAGAACGACGGCCGGTTCCGCGGATCCTCCCAGGCGGGTTTCGGCGACCGCCGCCGCAACCGCGACCTCTTCGTCGGAGGGGCCGAAGCCGGGGTGGTCGAAGTCGAAGTCGTCGAAGTCGTCGGAGTCGCTCGGGTGCTCGGCGGGGCCGGCGGCCTCATGGAGGAGCACAATCACTTCGGCGTCCCCCACGCCGAGGTCGCCGAGCCTGCGCGCGACAGGGACCAGGGTGCGGCGGGGGCGCAGCAGCTCTTTGAGTTCGAACATCAGGGCGGTGGCCGATTCGGGTGTGAGCGTGGCGAGTACGCCGCTCGGTGGGCGCGACCCGGTCGCGCGCAGGGCGAGTCGCTGGTGTTCGAGCCGGCCGGTACGAGCGGCAAGCGCGTCCAGGGCTTCCGCGGCCGGGTCCGTCACCGCAGCAAGGAGGCGGTCGTCGCCCAGGCGCCCCAGGGCGAGTTGGGCGGCGGAGGCGACCCACCGGTCGTCGGAAAGGGCATGTGTGAGCAGGGCGTCGCTGAGCACCGGCTGCAATGGGCGCGTGGTGCCCGGCAGCCAACGGGCCACGGATTCCAGTATCCGGAGCCGGCACCGCGGATCCTGCTGCCGCTTCAGGGCCTCGCCGAGGAGCTCGACGGCCTCGTCCTCCTTGTCGCGCCAGACGGCGGCCAGCCGATCGGCCCGTCGCCACCCGTTCCCGTCACGGTTCCCGTCCCCGATCCACCGGTGGGCCACAGCCACACTGCTCGCCGGATCCTCGTCGAGGACTCGCTCGATACGGTGCCAGGTGTCGCCGACACCGGGGAACGGTCCGCTGTCCGCAGGACCGGCCCGGTCGGCCTGCTCGGCCAGGACCCTCACCGCTTCCGGCGGATGCGGCGTCCCGGACCGCTCCAGGAGCTCAAGCGCCGCCACGGTGAGCACTGCGGGGGTCCTGTCCTGCAATGCCGTGTCCAGCCGGTGCCGGACAGCTTCCGCGTCCGGATCGAGGCGCGTCAGCACCGTCAGGGCGTCCGCACGGATCCAGGCGTCCGGATCGGCCCTGTACCGGGCGGCCAGTTTTTCCAGCACCACCCGTACGGCTTGGCCGGTCGCCAGGGACGAGATCCTCACGACGGCCCGCCGCACATCGGCGTCGTCGTCGGTCAGGAACGGCAAAAGTGCGGGGACGAGGGCCGCGACCCGCCGGCGCCCTTCCTCCTCGTTCTCACCCCGCGGCCTTTCGCCCTCGCCCGCCGTGCCGGCGAGGATCTTCAGCAGACCCGCCCGCAGACGGGAGACATGAGCGGCGGCGTGCGCGAGGAAGGGGACCGCCTCAACCGTGGCCGGGTAGACCGACTCCTGGTGCAGGAGCACGTCCCACAGCGTGGCGAGCGCGTGGTCCGCGCCCTTCTGCTCCCGCCCGTACAGGGCCCGGATCAGCTCCGGGACGTCGTCAGCTCCGCCCCGCGCGTGCCAGTACGACGCCCAGTCGACTGCGCCGAGTTCATCAGGTGCTCTCACGGCCGGAACCGTAACGGACGGGTCCGACAGCGGTCGCGATGCGGCCCACCGCCGCTCGGGCAGGAGCGAGGGTCACCCCCGCGCCAGCACCCTCGCGAACGCGCCGCCCTCCGCCGCCAACTCCGCCCACGTGCCCGTCTGCACGATCCGTCCCGACTCCAGTACCGCCACGCGGTCCGCGCGGCGGATCGTCGACGGGCGGTGGGCCACGACCACGGTCGTGCGCAGGGGCGCGCCGGCCGTCAGCGCCGACGCCACCGCCGCGTCGCCCTCCGTGTCGAGGTTGGCCGTCGTCTCGTCCAGGACCAGCACGCGCGGGCGCGTCAGCAGCGCGCGGGCCAGGGCGATGCGGGCGCGCTGGCCGCCGGACAGGGTGGTGCCGCGTTCGCCGACGCGCGTCTCGTACCCGTCGGGCAGTTCGGCGGCGATCCGGTCGACCCCGGCCACGCGTGCCGCCTCCGCGAAGGCCGCCGCGTCCGCGTCGGGTGCGGCGAGGCGGAGGTTCTCCGCCAGCGTCCCGTGGAACAGCGGTGCGTCCTGGCCGACGACGGACACGGCGCCGCGCAGGTCGGTCTCGGCCAGGTCGCGCAGGTCGACGGGCGGACCGGATTCCGGGACGAGTTCGACCGCGCCCGACGCCGGGTCCCAGAACCGCGCCAGCAGATGCGCGCACGTCGACTTGCCGGCGCCGGAGACGCCGACGAGGGCGAGTGTCTCGCCGGGCCGGACCGTCAGGTCGAGCCCGTCGAGCACGGCCCGGTCGCCGTAGTCGAAGCGCACGTCTCGCAGCCGTACGCCGAGTGGTCCCCCGGGCAGCGGCCGGGGCGCCGCGGGCGGGGGTGCGCCCGCGGGGGCCCGTACGGCGGCGCCCACCCGCGACGCCGCGGCCCGCAGCCCGCCCGCCTGGCCGAGCGCGGCGGCCGAGTCGGCGACCGGTGCGAGCACGCCGAGCGCCAGGGCCATCGCCGCGGGTGCCCAGGCGCCGGCGACGGTGTGCGCGGCCGCCAGTACGACTCCGACGACGGCCACGACGACGAGCAGGTCGCGCACGGCGGCCGCGTCCGCTTCCCACGCCTGCTCCGACCGCTGGGCCTCCCCGAGGGCGCGGCCGTGGGCGCGTAGCCGGTCGCGCCGGGCGTCGAACGCGCCGAAGGCGAGCAGTTCCCGGAGTCCGTCGACGGTCTCCACGGCCTCCGCCGAAAGGTCCGCCGCCGCCGCCCGGGTCCGGGCGCCGCGCACCGCGCGGCCGCGGGACTCCAGCAGCGGACCGAGGGCGAGCAGCGCCGCGACGGGAAGCACGGGCAGCAGCAGCCACGGTTCGAGCAGCGCGAGCGCAACCGATCCGCCGCCGAACACCACTCCCGATGCGAGGAGTTGTGCCACGGCGTGGGCGTAGAAGAACTCCAGGGCCTCCACGTCGCCGAGCGCGGCGGAGGCCAGGTCGCCGCTGCGTCGCCCTTGGATGCGGGCGGGTGCGCTGCGGGCGAGGCCGTCGAAGACCCGGACGCGCAGTTCCGCCAGGACGCGGTAGGCGAGGTCGTGCGAGAGGTCCATCTCGCGCCAGGTGGCGAGGGCGCGCACGGCGACGAGCACGAGGAGGGCGGTGACCGTCACGGGGCCGGGGGTCTGCCGTTCGACGACGGCCGTGCCGACGGTGTGGGCGGTGAGCGTGACCAGGGCGACGAGGGCCGCCTGGTCGGCGAGGGCAGCGGCGAATGTGCGGACGGTCATGGCCCGATGGGCGTCGAGCACCGGCAGCAGGGCCCGCAGAGCGCCTCGTTCGGCCCTCTGTTCCGCCTTGTGCGTGGCCGTTCGCCCGGCCTCTTGTCCGGTCTTCATGCGGCCCTTCCTTCTGTGGTGCGTCCGGCCGCGACGAGGCGGGCGTAGACGCCGTCCCCCGCGAGCAGGGTCGCGTGGTCACCGACGGCGTCGACACGTCCGCCGTCGAGGACGACGATGCGGTCGGCGTCCCGTACGGAGTCGAGGCGGTGGGCGACGACGAGGCAGGTGCGGCCCCGGGCGGCCGACAGCAGTTCGCCGACGATGCGGGCCTCGCGGCGTTCGTCCACGGCGCTGGTCGCCTCGTCGAGCACGAGGACGGGCGCGTCGGCGAGCAGCGCACGTGCCAGGGCCAGTCGTTGGCGCTGGCCGCCGGAGAGGGTGGCACCGCGTTCGCCGACCTGTGTCGCGTAACCGTCGGGCAGCCGGACGATCTCGTCGTGGATGCCGGCCGCCCGGGCGGCGTCGTGCAGGGCGGCGTCGGTGGCCCCGGGGGCGCCGAGGCGCAGGTTGTCGGCGACCGTGGCGTGGAAGAGGTACGTCTCCTGGGAGACGACCGCGATGCCGCGGCGCAGCGAGCCGAGCGTGTACGCGCCGGCGTCGAGGCCGTCGACGAGCACCCTGCCCCGGTCCGGGTCCGCTCGGCGGAGCAGCAGGCCCAGCAGCGTCGACTTGCCGGCGCCGGAGGGGCCGACGATCGCGGTGACACGGCCTGCGGGGGCGGTGAAGGTCACACCCTGGAGGGCGGGGCGTCCGCCGCCGGGATGTGTGAAGTCCACGTCCTCGAAGCGGACTTCGGGGACGGCGGGCCATGCGGCGACGGTCCGTCCCGTGTCGGGTACGCCGCCCTCCGCGGTGCGCAGAGCGGCGATCCCGTCGGCGGCCGACACCCCGAGGTACCCGGAGTGCCATTCCCTGGACAGGTCCCGCACGGGGCGGAAGCACTCCGCCGCGAGCATCAGCACCAGATACGTGCTCGTGGAGGGCGCGTGCCCCGACACGGCGGCACCGCACGCGACGAGCGCGGCGGCGACCGTGCCGCCCTGCACGGCGAGGTCGGTGAGTCCCGTGTCGACGAGCGAGACGCGGAGTTTGGCGACCGTGGCACGGTGCAATTCCCGTGAACGCTCCTCCAGCCGCGCCCTGGTGCGTCCGACCGCGCCGGCCGCGCGCAGGGCGGGCATGCCCTGCAACGCCTCCAAGTAGTCGGCGGACAGGGCCTCGTACGCGCCCCAGTGCTGTTGCCCGCGGCGCTCCAGGAGCTTGTCCCACCAGCGGGGCGCGAACAGCGCGAGCACGAGGGCGGGGGCGAGCACGAGAACGGCCAACGGCTCCACGACGCCCACGGCGAGCAGGAGTGCCGGCGGCACGGCGCAGGTGATGAGCAGCTGGGGCAGGTAGCGGGAGACGTACGCGTCGACTCCCTCCACGCCGTCGACGAGAGTGGCGCGTACGGCTCCGGCACGCGCGTCGGCCTGTTGCGGCGGCCTGTTCCTGCCGAGGCGTACGAGCAGTTCGTCGCGCAGCCCGGTGCGCACGGCAGCTCCGGCGTTCACCGCGACACGCCGCTGCGCGCGGCCGAGGACGGCGCGGGCGAGGACGGCCGCGAGCACCGCGCCGAGCAGCGGCGGGAGTCCGCCGGTGTCCCCTCGCGCGATACGGGCCAGGGCGACGGCGAGGAGGACGGCCTGCGCGAGATGGGTGACGGTGACGGCCGCGAGCAGCGCGGTGGCCGTGAGCAGGGGGCGCCGCGCGGTACGTGCGGCGCGCAGCAGCTCCGGGTGGAGCATCATGACGGTTCGTCTCCTTGGTTCGTACGGCCTGTCGCACGGCCGGCGGCAGGACGGGCCGTACGG
>NZ_JBSGZJ010000157.1:0-14334 GCF_053610925.1 Streptomyces sp. NPDC054847
GTCGCGCTCACGGGCTCCGGGGCTTGTCGTCCCCGTACAGCCACACCTCCCACAGCTCCGCCAGGTCCTTGCCCGACCTCGCCTCCGCATAGGCGGTGAAGTCGCCGGTGGAGGCGTTGGCGTGACGGTACTTCCGCGCCCAGCCGCGCGCGATCTTGAAGAACACGTCGTCGCCGACGGCCTCGCGGAGCTTGTGCAGCACCATCGCCCCGCGCCCGTAGACCGGCGCCGCGAAGATGTCCTCGGCGCGCGGCGGCACGGCCGGGGCGAAGGCCCAGTTCTCCTGGTCCGCGAAGGCGTCCTCGAAGCTCTCCCGCACCGGCGTGTCCCCTGCCTCCGCCAGCCACATCCACTCGGCGTAGGTGGCGAAGCTCTCGCTCAGCCAGATGTCCCGCCAGGACGCCGGCGTCACCGAGTTGCCGAACCACTGGTGGGCCAGCTCATGGACGAGGGTCTCCTCGTCGAACCGGTCCACCGGGAAAACCGGCCGGCTCTGCGTCTCCAGCGCGTATCCGACCTCCCCGGCGGGCACGACGACCGCGCCCGCCGACGAGAACGGGTACGGCCCGAACTTCTCCGTCCCCCACTCGACGATCCGCGGGAGCCGGCGCAGCAGCGCCGCACTCTCCTCCTCCGCCGCCGGATCGACGGCCGTCACGACGGGCAGCCCGGCCGCCGTGCGCGTGGTCGCCGTACGGAAGTCGCCGATCGCGAGCAGGACCAGGAAGCTCGCCATCGGCTGCTCGGAACGCCAAGTGAAAACGGTCCGGCCGCCCTTGGTGCGCTCACCCGCCGGCTCGCCGTTGGACACCGCCTCGTAGCCGTCGGGAACGGTGACGGTGATGTCGTACGCGGCCTTGTCCGCCGGGTGGTGGTTGCCGGGGAACCACGCCATGGAACCGACCGGCTGGCCGACCGCGAGGGCGTCACCGTCAGCCGCACGCAGCCAGCCCTCCTTGGAGCCGTCGGCGTCCGTGACCGTCTGCGGGACCCCGGTGTACCGGACGACGGTACGGAACTCGGCGCCCTTGTCGATGTCCCGGCGCGGACGCACCGTCAGTTCCGTACCGGCCCGGTTGACGGCGGCCTCCGCGCCGTCGACCGTCACACGCTCCACCGTCATCCCGCGCAGGTCGAGGTGGAAGGCGCTCAGGTCCTGGGTGGCGAGCGCGGTGAGCTCCGCGGTGCCCCGGAGGCGGCCGTCGCGGGGGTCGTAGCCGAGGGCGAGTCCGTAGTGCCGGACGTCGTAACCGCCGTTGCCGAGCCGGGGGAAGTACGGATCACGGAGCCCCGCGGCGCCCGGCGTTCCGCGCACGCCCGCACCGTCACCGGAGCAGCCCATGACGGCGGCCGCGACCAGCAACAGGGCGAGGGCGGTACGCAGAAGGGCGGGGCGGCGGGAGAGGTGCGGGTCCACCCCGAGATCCTAGGCAGGCGGCACCCCGGGGCGGGTCCCGAACAGGCCGGCCCCGGGGCGGCCCGCCCGGTCAGCGGCCGAGCGCGGCGGCGCCTGCCTGGGCGAACTTCTCGTCCAGCTCGCCGCTCGGCGCGCCCGCCACACCGATGCCGGCGACCGGAGCGCCCTTGGCCTGCACCGGCACCCCGCCGCTGAGGAACAGCGTCCCCGGGATGTCCTTCAGGTTCGGGGCCTGCTCCAGCCGCTTGACCAGCTCGGAGGTGGCGGCGTTCCAGGACACCGCGGTGTACGCCTTCTTCTCCGCCGACTCGTACGACTGCGGGCCCGCGCCGTCGCCGCGCAGGGTGACGATCGTGTTGCCGTTCCGGTCGACGACCGCGACGGTGACGCGCTGGTTCTCCTGCTCCGCGGCGTCGAGAGCGGCCTGCGCGGCCCTGGTGGCCGCGTCGATCGTCAGGTGCGTGGACTGCTGAAGGCTGCGGGTCGCGACGTCGGCGGTGACGGCGGCCTTGGTCTCCGCGGCCGGGGCGGAGGCGTTCGCCGCTACGGCGCCGAACGTGCCGACGGCGACAACGGCTGCGGTGGCGGCACCGATCAGGGTCTTCTTCATCCGGGTGGCTCCTTCATGAGGGCGGCTGTTCCGCCGTGGCTCTCGCTCTGCCATCGATCCTCCGGCCGCCAAGTGCCCGGTACGGTCCACGCTCCGGCTGCCCTCGGCGCGCATGATGGACGACGGGCGTGTCAGCCGATCGGTTGATGCCCCCATGGGTCCGCCGGGCCACCATGAGAAGCAGGCCCAGGTCAGGGGCCTGGTCGGTCGAGGAGACGACGGTGGACGAGGAACAGGGCAGGGGCGGGGCCCCGGAGCGGGTACGGCCCCGGGAGCGGACCCGCCCGCGGGTGCCGGACCGGCACGGCGGGCCCGCGGGCGGGCAGCACGGGGAGCAGGACCCCGACGCCCGGTGGCTGGCCGGTGTGATGCACGCGGCGTTCTTCCTGCTGCTCGGCGCCTCGCTCGTCCGCTATCTGCTCCGCCACCCCTGGGAGTTCCGGTCCCCGTGGATCATCGGGCTCTCCGTGACCCTCGCCGTCCTCTACACGGTGGGCCCCGTGTTCGGCCCGCGCGCCACCCCCCGCCGGCTGATGTGGCTGGTCACCGTCGTGGCCGTCTGGGTGGTCCTCGTCCTCCTCGCCCCGAGCTTCGCCTGGTGCGCCGTGCCCCTCCTCTACACGGGACTGCGCGCGCTGCCGACCCGCGCGGCGATCGCCCTGGTCGCCCTGCTCACGGTGTTCGTCGTCGCCGCGCAGCTGCAACTCGCGCAGGGCGGCTTCGACCCGAACCTGGTCATCGCGCCGCCCGCCGTCGCAGCCGTCGCCACGGCCGTCTTCGTCCACGCGGAACGGCTCGCCGACCGCCGGCGGGCACTCATCGACGACCTGGTCCGCACCCGCCGCGAACTCGCCGCCACCGAGCGCCGTGAAGGCACTCTCGCCGAACGGCAGCGGCTGTCCATGGAGATCCACGACACCCTCGCGCAGAGCCTGTCCAGTCAGCAGATGCTGCTCCAGGCCGCGGACCGCACCTGGGACAGCGACCCGTCCGCCGCCCGCGGCCATGTCCGCACCGCCGAGTCCATCGCGGAGCGCAGCCTCGCCGAGGCCCGCCGCTTCGTCCACGACCTGGCCCCGGCCGACCTCGCCGAGGGCGGGAGCCTGCCAGAAGCACTCCGGACGCTCGCCGCCCGGGAGTCCACCGACGCCCTCCCCGTCCGCTTCCACCTCGACGGCCCGCCCGCGCCGCTGCCCGACCGGGTCCAGTCCGCGCTGCTGCGTATCGCCCAGGGCGCGCTGGCGAACGTACGGGAGCACGCCGGTGCCACCGCCGCCACGCTGACCCTCACGCTCATGGGCGACCAAGTCGTCCTCGACGTCGCGGACGACGGACGCGGCTTCGACCCCGCCGCCGGCCGCTCCTCCTCCGGCGTGCGCGGACACGGTCTGCCCGCGATCAGGGCCCGTGTCGAACAGCTCGGCGGCACCCTCACCATCGAGTCCGCACCCGGCGAAGGCACCGTGCTGTCCGCCGCGATCCCGTTGGAGGCCCGCTCATGACCGCCGTACGGATCCTGCTCTGCGACGACCACGTCGTCGTCCGCGCCGGACTGCTCGCGCTCCTCGGCAGCGAGCCCGACATCGAGGTCGTCGGCGAGGCCGGCAGCGGCGAGGAGGCCGTCGCGATGGCCGCCAAACTGAAGCCGGACGTCGTCCTGATGGACCTCCAGCTGGGCGCCGGCATCGACGGCGTCGAGGCCACCCGCCGTATCGCCTCTCCCGGCACCCATGTGCTGGTCCTGACCACCTACGACACGGACGCGGACATCACCCGGGCCATCGAGGCCGGCGCGACCGGCTACCTCCTCAAGGCGGAACGCCCCGAGGAACTGTTCGCGGCGATCCGGGCGGCCTCGCAGGGCCGCACCGCGCTGTCGGCGCCCGTGGCGAGCCGGGTCATGGACCGGATGCGCGGAGCCGCCGCCCCGTCGCTGACCGACCGGGAACGCGACATCCTCGGCCAGCTGGCGCACGGCCTCGGCAACCGCGAGATCGCCCGCGCCCTGTTCATCAGCGAGGCGACCGTGAAGACCCACCTGGGCCGTATCTACGCCAAGCTCGGCGTGGACACCCGGGCGGGCGCGGTGGCGGTGGCGAAGGAACAACGCCTGCTGCCGTGACACCGGCGACGTCGACGGCCCCGCTGCCGCGGCGGCTGCGGCCGCCAGGACCGGCTAGGGCTTGAGCTGCTTGCGGCGGTGGCGGCTGCGGCACCGGGTCTGCCTCCGGCTGCGTGGCGGCCCCTGAACCGGCCCCGGACCGGCCGCGGCTGCGACCGCCGCGGTGACACCGGAACCGGGCCCGGCCGACTCCGGCCGCAGCTGCGACCCCCGCCCCCGTCGTCTCCGCCGTGCGGCGGAGACGGTCCGCCGCGCAGGAGGAAGCGTCACCTCGACCCCCGCGGCCATCGTGGTTGTCATGACCGCCTCGACCGCATCCTGCCGCCCGTCGGACCCGCCCACCGCCACCGTGCCGGCGCTCGCCCCCGCTCCTCGCTGGGCGCGCCGTGCCGCCCACGCCATCGCCCTGTGCGCCCTGCCCTCCGGTCTGTGGCGCATCGCCATGGCGAGCGGTGTCTACGTCGGCTACAGCGACCAGGTCCTGCGCGACGCCTTCGGCATCCCCGGCTGGGGCATCGCCTACGTCGTCGGCCTCGCCGTCGTCTCCGAGCTCGCCGCCCTGTTCCCCCTGCTCCTGGTCAGCGACCGGTGGCAGCCGCTGCGCCCCCGTACGCTCGCCGCCCTCGCCTGGACCGCGTCGGCCCTGACGGTCCTCTTCGCGCTGTGGCAGGTGGTGGTCCTGTTCACCGTGGAGAGCCGGACCTACATGTCGGGCACCGCCGAGACCGTCTGGGCCTTCTTCTTCGGGCCGCTCGCCGCCGTCCCCTTCCTGCTGACCGCCGTCACCTGGTCGTACAGCAGGCGCCGCCGGGCATGACACCATCGACCACGTGCTCGACATCGGCTACTCCCTCTCGCGCCGCTTCCCCGACCCGCCGCAGACCGACTACCGGCGCGCGGAAGTACAGGCGCTGCGCCACGACCTCTTCTGCGGTGACGTCTATCTCGCCGACACCGAGAAGGACCGGGAGGTATCCACAGCCTGGGGATGGGTCCCGGTACTCGACTTCGCCTGGGCCCTGTGCGACATCGTCGAGCAGCTCGACCGCGACCCGCTCGGCAGCCGCGCGTCGAAGCCCCAGTACGCCGAGCTGGACTTCACGGAGTCCAGCGACCGGATGCTCTTCGAGCGCCGCTTCGGATGGGTCGACGTCGAGGCCGACTGGATGCCCGGCGACGAGCCGCCGATCACCTTCAGCCACGCCGAACTCCGCCGTGAGGCCCGCGACTTCCTGCACGACCTGATCGCCGACCTCACCGACATGCACGAGGGCCTCGGCGACAACCCGGTGATCTGGGACCTCCAGGCCCGCTTCCCCCGCACGGCCTGACCGGCCGGGCCCGCCCGCTACTCCACCCGCACGCCGATCTGCGCCGCGAACGCGGGTGCCAGCTCCAGCAGTTGCCCCGGGCTGATCACCGCCCCGGCCAGCCGCTCCACCCCGCGTGCGATGTCCAGCTCCGCCGCCCCGCGCAGGTCGACGTCCTTCATCCGGACCCCGGTCAGATCGACCCGCCGCAGCACGCAGTCCCGGAACTCCACCCGCTCCAGCCGCGCGCCCCCGAAGTCCGCCTCCGACAGCACGCAGCCGTGGAACACGACGTCCGTCAGTCCCGCCTCCCGAAGATTCAGATAGTCGATCTTGCCGCCGCGCAGCACCACCCCCGTCAGCGACGCCCCGTGCAGCTGCGCCCCGCCCAGCCGCGCCTCACGCACCTCCACATCACGCAGCGAGGCCCCGGCGAGATCCGCCCCCACCCCGCGGACCCCGTCGAGCACGCAGTCCACGAAACGGGCCTGCGTCAACTGCGTCCCGTCCAGGACGCAGTCCATCAGCGCGCAGTCGATGAAGCGGGCCCCCGCCCCCTGCTGACCGCCCAGGTCCAGTCCCTCGAACCGCAGCCCGTCGTAATCCCCGTCCGGCACCAGTGCGCCGCCGCCGAACTCCTCGAGCCGCGGCAGCCGCACCTCGGTCACCCTCGCCGCCGCCACTGCCGCTCTCCGCGCCTTCGCCATTCCCCCATGGTGACGTGCGCCACTGACAACGGCTTCGCGCCCGTCCGATGTCACATCCCCCGGCCCCCGATCCGTCGCAGCCGTGAGAGCGACGAGCCGAACATCCCGGGAGAGACAGCCATGCATGAGATCACCGTCATCGGCGGCGGCTTCGCCGGCCTCACCGCGGCCATCACCGCCGCCGAGTCCGGCGCCCGTGTGTCCCTGTACGAGGCCCACCACACCCTCGGGGGACGCGCCCGCACCAGCGACGGCCCCTACCGGACCAATGACGGCCCCCACGCCCTCTACAACCGCGGCCCCCACTGGACCTGGCTCAAGCAGCGCAACCTGCTCGGCCCCCTCGCGCCCCTGCCTCCCCTCGAAGGAGCACGCTTCCGCTTCCGCCGCGACGGCGCGCTGCGCAGGACCCCACCCCTCGGAATGCTCAGGCTCGCCCGCCGTCCCGCCGGCTCGGCCCCCGTCGACACCGACTTCCTGACCTGGGCGACGACCGTCGCGGACGAGCACGCCGCCCGGGCGGCCGCCCACTACATGGGCGTCGCCCTCTTCCACCACGACCCCGGCTCGCTCTCCGCCGCGTTCGTCCACGAACGCCTCCGACGGGCCACGGCCCTGCCGCCGGAGGCCCACTACCCGCGCGGCGGCTGGGGGCAGGTCATCGAGCGGATGGCCGCCCGCGCCTGGGACCTGGGCGTACGCATCGAGACCACGTCACGCGTCGACGCCCTGCCCGAAGGGCACGGCCCCGTCATCGTCGCCACCACCCTCGACGCGGCCCGCCGCATCCTCGGCGACGACACCCTGCGCTGGACCAGCGGCCGCACCACCCTGGTCGACCTGGCGCTGCGGACCCGGCGCGGCGACGCGTTCGTGGTCTCCGACCTCGACGCCCCCGGCTGGCTCGAACGCTTCACCGCCCAGGACCCGACCCTCGCCCCCGCCGGGCAGCAACTGGTGCAGGGACAGCTCCCCATCGCCCCCGACGCGTCCAAGGCCGACGGAACCGCCCACGCGGAGGCACTCCTCGACCTCGGGTTCCCCGGCTGGCGGGAGCGGACCGTGTGGCGGCGCGAAGCGCTCGCCAACGGCCGTACCGGCGCCGTCGACCTGCCCGGCACCACCTGGCGCGACCGTCCCGCCATCGACCGCGGTGACGGCGTCTACCTCGCCGGGGACCAGGTGGCAGCGCCGGGGCTGCTCTCGGAGGTGTCCTTCAACAGCGCGCTGGAGGCGGTCTCGCTCGCGCTGCGCGGCAGCGGCAGCGGCAGCGCGCACCGGTCGGCCCGCAACCGCCTTGACGTCAAGCGCGCTTGAGGTTGAAGAGTGGGCTTGACGACCCCACCACAAGGGAGCCCACACCATGCACGCCGTCCGCCTGCACGCCTTCGGCCCCGCGGAGAACCTGACCTACGAGACGGCCGACGACCCCGTACCCGGCCCCGGCCAGGTACGGATCGCCGTCGCCGCCGCCGGTGTCCATCTCCTCGACACCGCGCTGCGCGAGGGCGCGCAAGGCCCGTACCCGGTCGCCGTGGAACTGCCGACGATCCCCGGCCGCGAAGTCGCCGGCGTCGTCGAGTCCCTCGGCGAGGGCACCGACCCCGCCTGGCTCGGCAAGCGCGTCGTCGCCCACCTCGGCATGGCGCCCGGGGGCTACGCCGAACTCGCCGTCACCGGCGGGGACCGACTCCACGAGATCCCCGGAGAACTCGACGAGGCGGCGGCCGTCGCCATGATCGGCACCGGAAGGACCGCGCTCGGCATCCTCCAGTACACCGACCTCGGGCCCGACGACATCGTGATCGTCCCCGCCGCCGCGGGCGGCATCGGCACACTGATCGTCCAGTACGCCAAGAACGCCGGCGCCACCGTCGTCGGCCTGGCCGGCGGCCCCGCCAAAACCGCCCGCGTACGCGACAACGGCGCCGACCTGGCCGTCGACTACACCCGCCCGGACTGGCCCGACACCGTACGCGGCCACCTCGGCGACCGGCGTGCAGGCGTCGTCTACGACTCCGTCGGCGGCAAGGCCGGCCGCGCCGCCGTGGACCTCCTCGGCAAGGGCGGCAAGCACATCGTCTTCGGCTGGTCCAGCCAGGGCATCCTCTCCGACAGCCCGCTGACCCTCACCGCGGAGGAACTCGCAGAACGCGGCATCACCTCACAGGGCGTCCTCGGCCCCGCCATGCTCGAGAAGGCCGGCGGTCTGCGCGCCCTCGAGAGCCGCGCCCTCGCCGAGGCCGCCGCCGGCCGGCTCCGCCCCGCCGTCCAGCGCTACGCCCTGTCGGACGCCGCCGACGCGCACCGCGCCCTCGAGACACGCGGCACCGTCGGCAAGGTCGTCCTCGTCCCGTAAGGCCCCGCCCCGTCACATCCTGGTCCCGTGGTGACGTCCCGGCCCCCGGTGTCCAGGACCCGTGGCCCCCGGACCCACCAAAGGGAGGATCAGGCTCCGAGGCTCTTGAGCGCCCCGTCGGTCAGCCGGTAGACCGTCCACTCGTCCTGCGGCCGTGCCCCCAGCGACCTGTAGAAGTCGATCGACGGGGTGTTCCAGTTCAGCACCGACCACTCCAGACGCTCGTAGCCGCGCTCCACGCAGATCCGCGCCAACTCCGTGAGCAGCGCCTTCCCGTGGCCGCCGCCCCGCAGCCCCGGCCGCACGTACAGGTCCTCCAGGTAGATCCCGTGCACACCGCGCCACGTCGAGAAGTTCAGGAACCACAGCGCGAAACCGGCGACCTCGCCGTCCTCCGTCTCCGCGATGTGCGCGAACGCCGCGGGCCGCTCACCGAACAGCGCCTCACGCAGCTGCTCCTCGGTCGCGTTCGCCTCGTGCAAGGCCTTCTCGTATTCGGCGAGCTCCCGGACCATCTCGTGGATCACGGGCACATCGGCGGGTGCGGCAGTACGAATCATGCGCCCAGCCTGCCCTTACGACCGCTCGTCGCGCCAGAAGATTCCACGGAGCGGACCACCGCCCGCCCGGCCGCCGCCCATGCCGCCGCCCTACGTCGCGGAAAGCGCCCCGGAGCAGTACATTCCCGCCACACGGCCCACCCAACGGCAGGGAAAGCAGCGACCCACATGAACACCGTCAACGGCGGCATATCGTTCTGGTACGCGCAGGACGGCGCCCCCGTCCCCCGCGAACCCCTCCCCGGCGACAGCAACGCCGACGTCTGCATCGTCGGCGGCGGATACACCGGCCTGTGGACCGCGTACTACCTCAAGAAGGCCGTCCCGTTCCTCAACATCACCGTCCTGGAAGCCACGTTCTGCGGGTACGGCGCCTCGGGACGCAACGGCGGCTGGCTCTACAACGGCATCGCCGGACGCGACCGCTACGCCCGGCTCCACGGCCACGACGCGGCCGTACGCCTCCAGCAGGCCATGAACGACACCGTCGACGAAGTCGTCCGCGTCGCCGGCGAGGAGAAGATCGACGCCGACATCCACAAGGGCGGCGTTCTCGAGGTCGCCCGCACGCCCGCCCAGCTCCAGCGCCTGAAGGACTTCCACTCCGTCGAGATCGCCTTCGGCGAGAAGGACCGTGTCCTGCTCGGCGCCCGTGAGACCGCGGAACGCGTCCACGTCAGCGGCGCCGTCGCCGGCAGCTGGACCCCGCACGGCGCCCGCCTGCACCCGGTGAAGCTGGTCAAGGGCCTGGCCGCCGCCGTGGAGGCGCTCGGCGTCACCGTCCACGAGTCGACGCCCGTCACGGAGATCAGGCCCAAGCACGCCGTCACCCCGTACGGCACCGTCCGCGCTCCCTACATCCTGCGCTGCACCGAGGGGTTCACCGCGTCCCTCAAGGGCCAGCACCGCACCTGGCTCCCCATGAACTCCTCCATGATCGTCACGGAGCCGCTCCCGGACGACGCGTGGGACGAGATCGGCTGGTCCGGCCGCGAGACCCTCGGCGACATGGCCCACGCCTACATGTACGCCCAGCGCACCGCCGACAACCGCATCGCGATCGGCGGGCGCGGCGCCCCCTACCGCTACGGCTCGCGGACCGACAACGACGGACGCACCGGCCCCGCCACCGTCGAGGCGCTGCGCGAGATCCTGATCCGCTTCTTCCCCCGGCTCGCCGGGGCCCGGATCGCCCACGCCTGGTCGGGCGTCCTCGGCGTCCCGCGCGACTGGTGCGCGACCGCCACCCTCGACCGCTCCACCGGCCTCGGCTGGGCCGGCGGTTACGTCGGCTCCGGCGTGGCCACCTCCAACCTGGCCGCCCGCACCCTGCGCGACCTGATCCAGCAGGACTCCGGCCAGTCGGGCCCCACCGACCTGACCGCGCTCCCCTGGGTGAACCACAAGGTCCGCAAGTGGGAACCGGAACCCCTGCGCTGGCTGGGCGTCCACACCCTCTACTCCGCGTACCGCAGGGCCGACCGGTACGAGGCCGCCACCCACACCCCGACGACGGCCCGCCTCGCGACCCTGGCGGACAAGATCTCCGGCCGCCACTGACCGGACACGACGAAGGGCCCCCGGACGGTCTGTCCGGGGGGCCCTTCGCATCTCAAAGAGCCCGGGCCGCACCACGCCGACCCGGCAGCCGGTTCACTCCACCTCGATCCCGAAGTCCCCCACGAGCTCCTCCAAGCCGCCTCGGTAGCCCTTGCCGCCCAGTACGAACTCCCAGTCGCCGCTGGCACGCCGCCGGAACGATCCCAGTACCAGTGCCGTCTCAGCGTCGCGGCCGTCCGACACAACCAACCGGTCCAACTCCACGCCCGACGCGTCGCGGAGCCGGATTCCGGCATCCGCGAACGTTGAGAGATCAGCGTCCGGATTCACCTCCGGATCGACCGCCGCCACCAGCACGAGGCGATCCGCCCTGTCCGGCAGTGCATCGAAGGCCACCCGAATCGCCGTCCGGTCTCCAGCGAACGAACCGAGCATGCGCACAGAACCGTCCGGTGTCGCCTCGTTGTTGAAGAACACGAAGACGCCCCATTCGACGCACCCCTCCCCAGGTACACCCCGACACACCCCCGCAAACACAAGTGTCCCGGACCTGAAGGGTCCGGGACACGAGTTCGGTGGAGCCGCCTGTCGGAATCGAACCGACGACCTGGAGCTTACAAGGCAACCGCTCTGCCAACTGAGCTAAGGCGGCAGCTTCACACGGGTCACACGCGCGTGAAAGCGTCACCACTCTACACAGAGCGCCGGACAACACACGAAGACCATTACGACGGCCGTAACCACCCGTCCTCAGGTTCGTTGAACGGACTGACGTTCTGTTCCGACTATCGGACAGTAGGGGGGAGGCATGATGGAAGCACCTGCCCGCATCGGCGGCGAGGCAGCGAAACGCGTCAAGCGGGAGGCGCTGGGCATCGCCGACCGGCGCAAGCATCAGAATCGTGCGGCAACCCCCGTGCAGCACCGCCCCAAGGAGTCCGGTACCCAGCAGCGCGTCTACCGCTTCCGCTTCTACCCGACCGCGAGCCAGGCCGAGCAGCTGGAGCAAACCTTCGGCGCCTGCCGATGGGTCTACAACGAAGGGCTCGCCCTACGAGCGAGCGCCTGGGAACACCATCGGGTGTCGGTGGGGTTCGCGGAGACGTGCCGGGCATTGACGGGGTGGCGACGGGCCGAGGGGAAATCGTGGCTGCGGGATGTCTCGTCGACGGTTCTGCAGCAGACACTGCGGCACTTGGACGGTGCGTTCTCACGGTTCTTCAAGGGGACGGCGAATTACCCGAAGCCGAAGAAGAAGCGCCGGTCCCGGGATTCGGCGACGTACGTGCGGACCGGCTTCCGCTGGGTCGAGGACCCGGAGCGACCGGGTACGGGTCTGGTCACGCTGGCCAAGCAGCGCGAGCCGCTTGATGTGAGGTGGTCCCGTCCGGTGCCCCCGGGCGAAAGGCCGGTGAAGTTGACGGTGACACGTGACCGGGCCGGCCGGTATTTCCTGTCGGTGCTGGTCGAGGAGCGGATCGAGCCCCTGCCTGTCGCGTTCCTGCCCGGTGGGCGTGAACCGAAGGTGGTCGGGCTGGATCTCGGTCTGGCGGCGCTGGTGACGTTGGACGACGGTACGAAGCTGGAGCACCCTCGGCTGCTCCGAAAGTACGCAAATGAGCTGGCGCAGCGGCAACGGGATCTACATCGCAAGGGGAGGGGTTCGAGGAACAGGGAGAAGGCTCGGGAGCGGATCGCGCGCCTGTATGCATTCATCAGTGACGTTCGCAGGGATCTGCTGGACCAGTTCACAACCCGCCTTGTGCGCGAGAACCAAGTGCTCGTGGTGGAAGACCTGCCGATCACCAATCTGATGCGCCGCGCTGTCGGCGAGGGGCGGCGAAGGAAGGCGAAGCTGAACCGGTCGATCATTGATGCGGCCTGGGGTGAGTTGCTGCGCCAGCTGCGGTACAAGTGCGCGTGGTACGGACGGACGCTGGTGATCGTGGACCGCTTCTTCCCCTCCACCCGTCGTTGCTCCTCCTGTCATGTGACAGGTCCAAAGCTGGACGTGTCCGTACGGGAGTGGACGTGCCAGGGCTGCGGTGTCGTGCACGACCGGGACGTGAACGCGGCGGCGAATCTGCGCGACGAGGGAATGCGGCTGTACTGGTCGGTAGTGATGGCACTACCGCCGAACCGGCCGGCTCCATCGCTGGTCAAAGCATCGATGCTGCCTGAGGATCATCTGACAGCTCAGGCAACACGGACCGACGGGCCGTCGGCCGAATGCCTGTGGAGCCCGCGTAAGACCGTCCAGGCATGACCCTCAGGGCCATGCCGGTTCGGCGATGGGCGTTGAAGCAGGAAACTGTCCGGCACTCAGGACAGAGGTCAAAAGTGAGGTGCTCTGCCGCTTCAGGCCCCGACCCTCGACATTTTCGTGACCCATGAGCTACTGACAGACGGCACATCGCCAGGTAGCGTCACGGCAGGTTCACACCGTTGGACCAGACCACTCCCTTACTCGGATCGTCCGGCACGTTCCTGCCGGTGAAGGAGACACATCAGCATGGCTACTGTCACGTTCGACAAGGCGACCCGGATCTACCCGGGCTCCGAGAAGCCCGCCGTCGACCAGCTCGAGATCGAGACCGAGGACGGCGAGTTCCTCGTCCTCGTCGGGCCGTCCGGCTGCGGCAAGTCGACCTCCCTGCGGATGCTCGCGGGTCTCGAGGACGTCAACGGCGGATCCATCCGGATCGGCAACCGCGACGTCACGCACCTGCCGCCGAAGGACCGGGACATCGCCATGGTGTTCCAGAACTACGCGCTCTACCCGCACATGACCGTCGCCGACAACATGGGCTTCGCGCTCAAGATCGCCGGCGTCAACAAGAGCGAGATCCGCAAGAAGGTCGAAGAGGCCGCGAAGATCCTCGACCTCAGCGACTACCTGGACCGCAAGCCGAAGGCCCTCTCCGGTGGTCAGCGCCAGCGTGTCGCGATGGGCCGCGCCATCGTGCGTGAGCCGCAGGTCTTCCTCATGGACGAGCCGCTGTCGAACCTGGACGCCAAGCTCCGTGTCTCCACCCGTACGCAGATCGCGAGCCTGCAGCGCCGCCTCGGCATCACCACCGTGTACGTCACGCACGACCAGGTCGAGGCCATGACCATGGGCGACCGGGTGGCCGTGCTGAAGGACGGCCTGCTCCAGCAGGTCGACTCGCCGCGCAACATGTACGACCGTCCCGCCAACCTCTTCGTCGCCGGCTTCATCGGCTCCCCGGCGATGAACCTCGTCGAGGTCCCGATCACCGACGGTGGCGTGAAGTTCGGCAACAGCGTCGTCCCGGTCTCCCGTGAGGCCCTGTCCGCCGCCGCCGACAAGGGCGACACGACCGTCACGGTCGGCGTCCGCCCCGAGCACTTCGACGTCGTCGAGCACGGCGCCGGTGACACCAAGACCCTCTCCAAGGACGCCCCGGCCGGCCTCGCCGTGTCCGTGAACGTCGTGGAGGAGCTCGGCGCCGACGGCTACGTGTACGGCTCCGCCCAGGTCGGCGGCGAGCACAAGGACCTCGTCGTCCGCGTCGGCGGCCGCGCCGTCCCGGCCAAGGGCAGCGAGCTCCACGTCGTGCCGCGCTCCGGCGAGATCCACGTCTTCTCGACGTCGACGGGCGAGCGCCTCAGCGGCTGACCCGCCGAGCGGCCGGGCCGCGAAGCACAGCAGCGACGAAAGGCCGGGC
>NZ_JBSGZJ010000158.1:0-14270 GCF_053610925.1 Streptomyces sp. NPDC054847
GACCGTCCCTCCGCTATGGCCCACACCACGAGGGACTGGCCGCGGCCCGCGTCCCCTGCGACGAAGACGCCGTCCGCCACGCTGCGCTCCGGCCGCTCGTCCCCCTCCTCCCGCAGCGCCGCAAAGGCGGCGTTCCGCCCGAAGTTGCCCCGTGCGTCGAAGGTGAGTCCGAGTTGCGTGGCCAGGCCGGTGTCCCGTTCGGGCCCGGAGAATCCGAGGGCGAGCAGGACCAGGTCCGCCCTCAGCACCCGCTCGGTGCCGGCCCGGGGATGTCTGGCCGAGGGCTCCACCTCGGTCAGATGCAGCGAGCGTACGTGTCCGGCCGCGTCACCCTCGAAGCGCACGGTGGCCGTGGAGTACCTCCTCGGATCGGCGCCGTCGCGGGCACGGGCCTCCTCATGGGCGTGGGAGACCCGGTAGATCTTCGGATACACCGGCCACGGCTGGCTCTCGGTGCGTGTGTCGCCCGGCTCGGGGTTGATGTCCAACTGCACCACCGACGCGGCCTTCTGACGCAGCGCGGTGCCGAGACAGTCGGAGCCGGTGTCGCCGCCTCCGACGATCACCACGTGGCTGCCCTCCGCGGTCACGGCCGGCTGCGCGTGATCGCCCTCCGTGACACGGTTCGCCGCAGTCAGGTAGTCCAGCGCCTGGTGGATGCCGTGCAGTTCGCGACCCGGTACCGGGAGCTCCCGCTGCTGTGTCGCACCGACGGCGACGATCACCGCGTCGTGGCGGCTCCTCACCTCCGCCACGGCGACGTCACGGCCGACGTCGACGCCGGGACAGAAGACCGTCCCCTCCGCCCTCATCTGCTCGATACGGCGGTCCAGGTGCCGCTTCTCCATCTTGAACGCGGGGATGCCGTAACGGAGCAGACCGCCGATGCGGTCGGCGCGTTCGTAGACCGCGACGGTGTAGCCGGCACGCGTGAGCTGTTGCGCCGCCGCCAGGCCCGCCGGCCCGGAGCCCACGACCGCGACCGATGAGCCGATGAGCCGCTCCGGCGGAAGCGGGGACACGAGCCCCCGTTCCCATGCCTGGTCGGCGATCGTCTGCTCCACGTTCTTGATCGTCACCGGCTCGGAGTTGATCGCGAGGACGCACGCGGGCTCGCAGGGTGCCGGGCAGATCCGGCCGGTGAACTCGGGAAAGTTGTCGGTGGCATGCAGCCGCTCCGCGGCGGCGCCCCAGTCGCTGTGGGCGGCGTACACGTTCCACTCCGGTATGAGGTTCCCCAGCGGGCAGCCGCTGTGGCAGAACGGGATGCCGCAGTCCATGCAGCGCCCTGCCTGCAAGGAGACCACCGGCAGCAGCGCCTGACCGGCGTGCACCTCGTGCCAGTCGTCGAGCCGTTCCTCGGCGGGACGCGCGGTCACGGGCCGGCGGGGAGTCGTCAGGAAACCGAAGGGGTCGGTCATGTCGCCCTCTGTGATGCCGACTGGGGGATTTCGACAGGACGTTCTCACGAGCTTACGCCTCTGGTCCTCCGGGAGCGCGGCCGAAGGCGCGGACCGGACAGTCAGTGAGACGGGAGTTCACCATGTGAGAAATTCCGTTCTGTTCCCATACGTCCTCCCGGTGGCGACGAATAAGGATCAGGTGAGGCCTTCGGCGCTGAAGGTGCGGGGCCTACCGACCGACCGGACACGGCCCAGGGAGTGCTCATGGCGGGAAAGCCGCTCGAAGCGTTGGCCATCGGATCCGCGGATCCCGCTCGCCGGCTCGATGAGGCCCCGGTTCCCGCCACCGGCACGCAGGAGACACTCGCCCTGCTGCTCGCGGATGTCGCGCAGGTGGAAGAAGTGCCCCTCGACAGCCACTTCTTCGACGATCTGGGTGCTGACTCCCTGGTCATGGCCCACTTCTGTGCCCGCGTCAGAAAGCGCCCGGACCTGCCGTCGGTGTCCATGAGGGACGTCTACCGCCACCCGACGGTCAGAGATCTGGCGGCAGCGCTCGCACAGTCCGCCGCGACCGCAGCCGCCCCGGCCGCCCCGGCGCCCGAGCTCCGCCCGCCCGCACCGGTGGCCGCCCCGCTGGGAAGGCCCCGCTACCTGCTGTGCGGAGTGCTGCAGGCCGCAAGCTTCGTCGGCTATGCCTTCCTCGTCGCCTTCGTGAGTGCGGCGGGATACGAGTGGATCGCCGCCGGGACGCACCTCCTCGACGCCTATCTGCGGTCGGTGGTGTTCGGCGCCGTGACGCTGTTCGTCGTATGCGCTCTGCCCGTACTCGTGAAGTGGCTGCTCATCGGCCGGTGGAAGCCTGAGAGGATCAGCGTCTGGAGCCTGGCGTACGTCCGCTTCTGGCTGGTCAAGACCCTCGTCCGGTCGAACCCGCTGGTCCTGTTCGCCGGTTCGCCGCTGTTCGTCCTCTATCTCAAGGCGCTCGGCGCGCGGATCGGGCGGGGCGTGACGATCCTCTCCCGCAATGTGCCCGTGTGCACCGACCTGCTGGCCGTCGGTGACGGCACGGTCATCCGCAAGGATGTCTTGATCAGTTGCTATCGCGCCCACGACGGCGCGATCGAGACGGGGCCGGTCAGCCTCGGGCGGGACGTGGTGGTCAGCGAGGCGACGGTGCTCGACATCGAAACCTCGATGGGCGACCGGGCGCAGCTCGGCCACGCGTCCTCACTGCACGAGGGCCAGGCGGTGCCCGACGGCGGGCATTGGCACGGATCACCGGCGCAGCCCGGCGACGCCGACTTCCTGGCCGTCGGGCCCGCCCGGTGCGGTGCGGTGCGCAGGGCGGTACACAGTGTGCTGCTGGTGCTTACGGCGCTCCTGGTGTACGTACCGCTGACGGTGGGCTGCCTGGACGTGCTGCTCTCCCGGGCCCCCCAGCTGACCACCATGCTGGAACCGGGACCGGCCGCCCTCGGTGAATGGGTGTTCTACGCCGACCTGCTGGCGTTCACCGCCGTGGTCTTCTTCGGCGGTGTGCCGCTCACCCTGGTCGTGCTGGTCACCGTCCCGCGCCTGCTGAGCCCGCTGGTGAAGCCGGGTCGGGTGTACCCGCTGTACGGCTTCCACCACGCGGTGCACCGGGCCACCCTCCGGCTCACCAACAGACGCTTCCTGACACGTCTGTTCGGCGACAGCAGCTGCATCGTGCACTATCTGCGCGGCATCGGCTACGACCTGTCCCGGCTGGAGCAGACCGGTTCCAACTTCGGAACCGTGGTGAAGCACGAGAGTCCCTCGGCCAGTGCCGTCGGCAGCGGCACCATGGTCGCGGACGGGCTCTCGCTCATGAACGCCGACTACTCGAGCACTGCCTTCCGGCTGGCCCGGACCTCGATCGGCGCGCACAACTTCCTCGGGAACCGGATCGCCTACCCCTCACGGGGCCGGACGGGCGACAACTGTCTGCTGGCGACCAAGGTCATGGTCCCCGTCGACGGTCCGGTCCGGGAGAACACGGGCCTCCTCGGCTCCCCGTGCTTCGAGATCCCCCGGTCGGTACTGCGGGACAGCACCTTCGACGACCTGAAGAGCGGTGCCGAGCTGCGCGGAGCTCTGCGGGCCAAGAACCGCCACAACGCCGTCACCATGGCGTTGTTCCTGACCACGGGATGGCTGTACTTCTTCAGCGTCACGCTCCTGTTCGCGGGAGCGGCCCAACTGTACGCACACTGGGGCGTGGTGGCGCTCGCGCTCGCCAACGCCCTCCTGCTGCCGTTCACCGTCCTGTACTACGTACTCGTCGAACGCGCGGTCAGCGCCATGCACCGGCCGGAGCCGCTGTTCTGCTCGATCTACGACGTCCGCTTCTGGCGACGTGAGCGGTACTGGAAGGTCTCCTCGGAGACGTATCTGCGTGTCCTCAACGGCACGCCGTTCAAGAGCGTCGCGTGGCGGATGCTCGGCGTCCGCGTCGGCAGCGGGGTGTTCGACGACGGCTGCAGTCTGACCGAACGGCCCATGGCCACCATCGGGGACGGCTGCACGCTGGCTGCGGGCAGCGTCATCCAGTGCCACTCACAGGAGGACGGCACCTTCAAGTCGGATCGCAGCACGATCGGTTCCGGCTGCACCCTCGGTGTTGGTGCCTTCGTCCACTACGGCGTGACGATCGGCGACGGCGCCCTGCTGGAGGCGGACTCCTTCCTGATGAAGGGCGAGACGGTTCCGGCACATGCCCGGTGGGCGGGCAACCCGGCCCGGCCTTCCGGGCCGGAACAGGACGGCAGCGGAGGTGGGTTCTGATGGCGTCAGCGGTGACCTGCGCGGCGTCCGGGCACGACACCCTGCCCGCCGGCGACTTCACGGCCGCACCCCGTTGGGCCACGACGCCGGTGCCCGGTACAGCGGAACACACAACGGCCCTCCCCGGCGGTCTGACCGCAAACCTGCGAAGGCAGGCCGAAGTTCTCGGGGTCCCGCTCACCGCGGTGCTCCTGGCCGCGCACATGAAGGTGCTTGCCGCACTGTCCGGCGACCGTGTCGTGCGCACCGGTTACCTCCCGCCGTCGGGAGCCGGACCGCTGCCCTGTCGACTGACCGTAGAACCCGGCCCCTGGCGGCAGGTCGTGCTGGACGCCTGCCGGACCGAGGCGCAGCTTCTGGCTTCGCGTCAGGTACGGGAGAGCAGGGGGCCCTCGCCCGAGGTCGTCTTCGCCCCGGCCGACGGCGGCCCGGTCGGACCGGGGGACAGCGTGCTGAGTGTGGCAGCGGTGAAGCAGGACGACGACCTGGTCCGTCTGCGCCTGCGGTACCGGACCGACGTGATCGACGCCGGCTGTGCCGCCCGGATCGGCGGTTACCACCTCGCGGCCCTCGAACAGATCGCAGCCGACCCCAACGCCCCGCACCAGCGGCAGAGCCTGCTGACCGCCGAGGAACTGCGCTTCCAGATCGACGGACTGGCCGGCCCGAGCCGCGAGCTGCCCGACCTCCGCTTCCACGAACTCTTCGAGGAAAGGGTGCGGCGGCATCCGGACGCCGTCGCGGCGGTGCACGGCGATCGGCGATGGACGTACCAGGAGCTCAACGTACGGGCCAACCGGCTGGCGCGCGGCCTGCTGGCAAGGGGCCTCGGCCCCGAGGACGTCGTCGCGGTGGTGACCGAGCGCGACCTGAACTGGATGGCCGGTGTACTGGGCGTCCTCAAGGCCGGGGGCGCCTACCTGCCGATCGACCCGCAGTACCCGCCCGGACGTATCGCCGCCATGCTCGACCGGGCCCGGTGCGAGACGGTGCTCACAGAACCGGGCAGCACCACCAACCTGGACCGGGCCGTCTCCTCGCTGCCCGGGACGCGCAGGCTCCTCGTCCCCGCGCTCGCCGAGAGCGACACCGACGGAGGTGACCTCGGCCTCGACGTGGCGGCGGACCGGCTCGCGTACGTCTGCTTCACCTCCGGCTCCACCGGCGAACCCAAGGGCGCGATGTGCGAGCACGCCGGCATGCTCAACCACCTTTACGCGAAGATCGACGACCTGGGGATCGGCGAGGGGCAGGTCGTGGCGCAGACGGCTTCCCAGTGCTTCGACATCTCGGTGTGGCAGCTCCTCTCCGCGCTGCTGGTCGGCGGGCGGACGCTGCTGGTGGGGCAGGAGGCGATCCTCGACGCCGACCGGTTCCTGGACACGATCGCGGACGGCCGTATCGGGGTGCTGCAACTCGTACCGTCGTACCTCGACGTCGTCCTGTCGGCCCTCGAGCGCAGCCCGCGCGACCTGCCGGACCTGAAGTGCGTCTCGGCCACGGGTGAGGAGCTGAAGCGGGAACTCGTCCAGCGCTGGTTCACCGCCCGGCCCGGAACCCGCCTCGTCAACGCCTACGGACTGACGGAGACCTCGGACGACACCAACCACGAAGTGATGGACGCGGTGCCGGCCGACGGGCGGATCCCCCTCGGCCGGCCCGTCAACAACGTGCGCGTCTACGTCGTCGACGACGATCTGTCGCCGGTTCCGCTCGGTGCCCCCGGAGCCATCGTGTTCTCCGGCATCTGCGTCGGGCGCGGCTACGTCAACGACCCCGAACGCACCAGGTCCGTCTATCTCGCCGATCCGCACCGCCCGGGCAGGCGGCTCTACCGGGGCGGTGACTTCGGCCGCTGGCTGCCCGGCGGGAAGCTGGAGTTCCTCGGTCGCAAGGACGCCCAGATCAAGATCCGCGGCTTCCGCATCGAGATCGGTGAGATCGAGAACACCCTGCTGCGCCTGCCGGACGTGCGCGACGCCGCCGTCGTGGTCACCGGTCCGGAGGGGCACGACAGGCAACTGGTCGCCTTCTGCACCGGCCCGCGACCGCCGGCGGCCGACGAACTGCGTGAGCGGCTGGGCGAGCTGTTGCCCGAGTACATGGTCCCGGCCGCCTTCCACCAGCGCGAGAGCCTGCCCCTCACGGCCAACGGCAAGACCGACAGGAGGGCGCTGGCCGCCCTCGCCGAAGAACTCGGCGCCGCCGCCCACGCCTTCGCGCCGCCGCGGACCCCGACGGAACAGCGACTGGCGACGGCGTGGGCCGCGGTCCTCGACGTCGCGCCCGAGCGGATCGGCCGACGCGAGAACTTCTTCGACCTGGGCGGCACGTCTCTCTCGGCCGTGCGGCTCGCGATCTCGCTGGATCGCGTGATCTCCCTCCGTGACCTCACCCGCTGTCCGGTCCTGACCGATCTGGCCGCCCTCGTCGACTCCCGCGACGGCGACCGGGGCCGGACCGCGCCCGGAGTGCTGCGGACGCTCACGGTGCCGGACGGCCCCGCGGCGGGCGCCCTGGTCTGCTTCCCGGACACCGGCCGCGACGCGGCGGACTTCCGGCCGCTCGCCGACGCCCTGCGCGGCAGTGGCCTGACCGTGTACGCAGCCGCGGCCGCCGGCGCCGCGCCCGCGATCGTCTCCCACCTCGCGAGCGAGATCGACCGACTCGGCGGGGCGGGAGTGCTGCTCTGGGGAGACGGCGCGGGGGCGGCGACTGCCGTGGACACGGCCCGGATCCTGGAGCAGCGCGGTGTGCCCGTGCGGAGAGTCTTCGCCGCCGCGTCCGACGGCCACCCGGGCCTGCACGACACCGTGCCGGCGCTTCCCGCCGAGCGGCCCGCCGCACCCCTGACCCTGCTCCTCCGCACCCGCGAGCCCGGATCCGCCGAGCCCCCCGACGCACCCCGGACCCCTGACGGCGCGCAGGGCACACAGGGGCCACTCGGCGACCGGCAACTTCTGGCCGGGCACGCCGACCTGTGGAACGTACCCGGCGGCGGAGGCAGCTTCCTGCGCACCCGCCCGGCCGAGGCCGCCAAGGCCGTGGTCCGTGCGGCCATGTCACCGTCCGACACCTGAATCACCTACGAGAGGAGACCGGCATGCTGTCCGCACTGTTCCGCAAGCAGGCGACGCTCACCGAGCCGGCGACCCTGCAGGTCGCCGCCGCCACCGACGTGGAGGCATGGGCGGCCGATCAGCGGGACACCCTGCGCGGCCTCGTCGCCGAGCACGGCGCGCTCATGGTCCAAGGCCTCGGGCTGCGCAGCGCGGCCGACGTCGCGGCCGTACTGCGACAGGTGGCCTCCCGCCCGGCGACCGAACGGGAGGCCTTCGCCGCCCGAGAGAACTACGCCGAAGGCGTCTACTCGTCGTCGGCGTGGCCGGCCGGCCAGACGATGTGCATGCACCACGAGCTGAGCTACGCGGCCCAGTACCCGGGGCTGCTGCTGTTCGCCTGCATCCGCCCGCCCACCGAGGGCGGGGCCACCGCGGTGGCCGACTCGGCCGCCGTCCTTCAGGCTCTGCCGACCGGACTGGTCGAGCGCTTCGAACGGGAAGGCTGGCTGCTCACCCGCACCTACAACGACGAGATCGGCGCCACGCTCACCCAGGCGTTCGGCACCGACGACCGCAGTGCCGTCGAGGCGTACTGCCGCGCCAACGCCGTCGAATGGGCCTGGCAGCCGGACGGCTCCCTGCGCACCCGGCAGCACCGCGCCGCCGTTCTGCCCCATCCCGTCACCGGCGTTCGCTGCTGGTTCAACCAGATCGCCTTCCTGAACGAGTGGACGATGGCCCCCGAGGTGCGGGAGTTCCTCATCGAGGAGTACGGCCCGGACGATCTCCCCTTCAACACCCGTTTCGGCAACGGTGATCCCTTGCCCCCTGACGTTGTCGAGCAGATCAACAAGGTCTACGAGGCACACACCCTGCGCCGGCCGTGGCAGGCCGGCGACCTGATGCTCGTCGACAACATCCGTACCGCGCACAGCAGAGAGGCCTACGCGGGTCCGCGGGACGTGGTGGTGGCGATGGCGGACCCGGTGCGCCGGACCGGACCCGCACCGGCCGGGAGGGCAGTGGCATGACCACGGTGAACCACCCCCTCCTCGACGAAACCACCCGTGGCGACACCCGCTCGGACGCCCGTACTGTGCCGCCCTTCGCGGTCATCCCCGGCGAGCAGGTCAGAAGCGTCCTGGAGGGCCGGGAGAAGGCCGTCGTGGACGTGGTCGAGTCGGCGTACCGCCTGCACGGCGCCGGCCGGACGGTCAACCCGCCGTCGTCCTTCCTGCGGTTCCCCGACCGTCCGTCGTCGCGGATCATCGCGCTGCCCGCCTCGCTCGGCGGCGAGGCACGGGTGGACGGACTCAAGTGGATCTCCAGCTTCCCGGAGAACGTGTCGTCGGAGATCCCGCGGGCCTCGGCGGTCCTCATCCTCAACGACCACGACACCGGCTATCCGTTCGCCTGCATGGAGAGCTCGATCATCAGCGCCGCCCGGACGGCCGCGTCCGCCGTGTCGGCAGCCGGATGGCTCAGCAGGGGGCGGCCGCGCCCTGCCCGACTCGGTTTCGTCGGCGCGGGCCTGATCGCCCGATACATCCACACCTACCTGGACGGCACCGGCTGGTCGTTCGACGAGATCGGCGTGCACGACGTGTCCGCCGCCAGCGCGGCGGGCTTCCGCCTCTACCTGGAGCAGTCGGGAGCCGCCGGCCGGGTCACCGTGCACCGCGGCGCCGAGGCGCTGGTCCGCGGCAGCGATCTGGTGGTCTGCGCCACCGTCGCGTCCCAGCCGCACATCAGCGACCCCTCGTGGTTCCGGCACAATCCGGTGGTCCTGCACGTGTCGCTGCGAGATCTCGCGCCGCAGGTCCTGCTGTCCGCCACCAACATCGTCGACGACGTCGACCACTGCCTCAGGGCCGCGACTTCACCCCACCTCACCGAGCAGCTCACCGGCAGCCGGGCCTTCCTGGACGGCACGCTGGAGGACGTGATGGCCACAAGGGTGGAGGTACCCGCGGACCGGCCCACGGTGTTCTCCCCGTTCGGGCTCGGAATCCTCGATCTGGCGGTCGGCCGCTATGTATACGACGAGGTGGTCCGGTCCGGCGAACTGCAGATCATCGACAACTTCTTCCACGAACTGCGCCGGTACGGATGAGGCGGCGCGCCTGAGCGCCGCCCGGCCGGAGATCCACGGCAGACGAGGAGACCATCGTGCCCGTCATATCCGTTCCCCAAGCCTTCAACGAGGAGGACCTGTACATCGACCTGCGGCCGATGCTCGGGCAGCCCTTGTTCCTCAAGTGCGAGGGATTCAACTTCGCCGGTTCGATCAAGATGAAGGCCGCGACCGAGATGGTGGAGTCCGCCGAGCGGAGAGGGGTCATCACCCGGGACTCGATCCTGGTCGAGTCCTCCTCCGGCAATCTCGGAGTGGCTCTCAGCATGATCGCGGCGAGCAAGGGCTACCGGTTCTTCTGTGTGACGGACACCCGCTGCAACCTGGCCACCAGGCTGATGATGGAAGCACTGGGCAGCAAGGTCCATGTGATCTCCGAGGGGACCGCCGACGGCGGCCTGCTCGGCGCACGGCTCGCGTTCGTGCGTGACCTGTGCGCCGCGGATCCTCACTGCGTGTGGCTGAGTCAGTACACCAACGCCGACAACTGGAAGGCCCATTACCACAGGACGGCACCAGCCATCGCCCGCGGATTCCCGCATCTGGACGTGCTGTTCGTCGGTGTCGGCACCACCGGAACCCTGATGGGCTGCGCCCGCTGGTTCCGCAACTGGCACCGTCCCGTGCGCATCGTGGCGGTGGACAGCGTCGGCTCCGCGATCTTCGGCGACCCACCGGGACGCCGGATGATTCCCGGCCTCGGAATGAGCGTCCGCCCGCCGCTGCTCGACGAGTCGTACGTGGACGAGGCGGTGCGCGTCGAGGAGGCGGACACCATCCGCACCTGCCGCAGCCTGGCCATGCGTGGCTTCCTCTTCGGCGGCTCCACCGGCACGGTGGTCAGCGGCGCGAAGAGCTGGCTCGAACGGCACGACACCCACGGCCTCACACCGGTGGCGATCGCCCCGGACTTCGGTGAGCGGTACCTCGACACCATCTACCAGTCCAACTGGGTGCGGGGCCTCTACGGCGAGGACGTCCTCCTTCCGGACGGGCAGACGGAAGGGGACGGCCGGGCGCACAGAGCCGGCGCGTCCAAGAGCACGACGCTCTGACGCACGGGGCGCCTACGCCACCTCGGCCCGTCCGGTGGCCTCGCGGAAGGCGTATGACCATGTACACCGATCACCACTTCGAGACCCTTCCTGCGGCGGGACCGCAGTCGGCGCTACGCCCGAACGACCTCGTACCCGGCGCGTGGGCACGACCTGCTCCGCCCCGGCCCGGAGCGCCGCGGCTGTGGCTCGCGCGCGTGGAGGACCTGCGCGATGTCGTCGCACCGCTCGCCGCCTCGGTGCTGGACGGCGGCGAGAGGGCACGGGCGGCGGCGCTGCGCAGGGCGGTGGACCGGGACGGCTACAGGGTCACCCATGTCTGCCTGAGGCTGCTCCTGGGTGCCTACTTGGGGATCGACCCGCGCGATGTACGGCTCGCACGAGCGCGGTGCCCCCAGTGCGGGGGCCCGCACGGCCGCCCCCTGGTCGACGAGGCGGCTCTGTACTTCTCCGTCTCCCGCACACCGGGGTATTGCCTCCTCGCCTTCGCGGCCACAGAGGTCGGCGCCGATGTGGAGAGGGTTCCCTCCTCCGCCCTCGTCGAGGAGATGGCCGCAGCGCTGCACCCTCGGGAGACCGCCCAGCTCGCGGCCTGCCCCCCGTCGGACCGCCCGGCGGCGTTCGCCCGGGCATGGACCCGCAAGGAGGCGTATCTGAAGGCACTCGGTACCGGACTCGGACGCGACCTTCACGCGGACCACCTCGGCACGTCGCCGCACGCACCGGCCCGGATACCTGGCTGGTCGGTCGTCGACGTCCTCGTTCCCGCGGGCTACGAGGCAGCCGTCGTGGTTCGCCGCGGGTGACAGGAGCGCCGCCGAACACGACGTGGGCGGCGGTCACCCGGGAACGGGGATGTAGGCCAGCGGGTCGGTGGTGGGCTGCGGGGACCCGCCGACAGGTTCGACGGTGATACAGACGGCCGTGGCCTCCTTGAGCGGGCCGTCGAGGACGCGAGCCCGGCGGTCGCCCGAGACAGGCAGCGGACCGGCGGGCCGGTACCGCCCGGTCTCGGCGTACCACAGCTCGTAGACCTGGTCGTCGGCGAGGGAAGGCAGGCCGGAGACGATGAACGCGGCCCGGCCCTGGGACCGCGAGGCGATCACAATCGCGGTGGCGCCGTTGGGCAGCTTCTCGGTGCTGATCGTCGCGTCCCGCGTGGCCATGACGTCGGCGAGGGCGGCCGTGCCGGAGCGCACCTCGGCGAGCTCAAGGCGCGCGCTGTCGGCCCTGGCGTGCTGCCACGCCGCCACACCGCCCAGGCCCACCGCTGCCGCGAGGCACGCGCCCGCCGCCAGCCGTAGGCCCCGCTGCGGCCGGGGTAACCGTTGCCGCGCGCCGGGGAAGGGCCGCTCCTGTTGGACGGAGGCGATCTGCGCCAGCACCCGGCGGCGCAGGTCCGCGGGCGGCGCGAGAGATTCGGCCGCGGCCAGCAGGGCGGCGGTGGGCGTCAGTCTGTCGGCTTCGCGGCGGCAGGGCGCACAACCGGCCAGGTGGTTCTCGAAGGCCGCCTCCTCGGCGCGCGGCAGGGCGTGCAGCGCGTAGGCGCCGATGGGGAGATGCGGGTTGTCGATGCTCATGAGGCGGCCTCCATGCACAGGCGCAAGCTCTGCAGCCCCTGTCGCATCCGTGACTTGATCGTTCCCGCCGGGGCGGCCAGGGCATCAGCCACCTCCGCGTACGTCAGGCCCTGGTAGAAGGCGAGCATCAGAGGCACCCGCTGCGCGTCGTTGAGAGCGCTCAGGCAGCGGAAGACCACCCGCTGTTCCTCGCGGTCTTCCACTGCTTCGGCGACCATGTCGAAGGACGGCTCGTGCTGCAGCACGACGGAGCGCAGCTCGCGCGCCCGGCCGGCGGCGACGGAACGCACCCGGTCCACCGCCCGGCGGTGCGCCAGAGTGAGCACCCAGCTCCGGGCGGCTCCCCGCTCCGGACGGAAGCGGTCCGCGGTGCGCCAGACCTCGATCATGACGTCCTGAGTCACCTCTTCCGCCTGCGCCTCGTCCCGCAGCACCCGGCAGGCCAGTCCCATCACCGGCGGTGCGAGAGCGTCGTAGACGCCGGCGAAGGCCTGCTGATCGCCCTCGGCCGCACGGGTGAGCAGCCCGTCCACCCGGTCGTCGTCCGCGGAACGCCCAGTGGCGTGCTTGCCGTCACTTCTGGTGCCCGGCTTCTGTTCCACACTCCACCGCCCTCCTCGACTCGGGTCGACCTCATACCGTCGGCGCTCTTCGCGCATCCGGCCGAGAGCCGTCCGCCTGACTTATTCACCTCCTTGCCTCAGACGGTCGCTGGACGATGTCGCTCGCCCGGGGGCCCGTGCCGGACTGTTCAGTCGCAAGACCGCGTGCACGGTCCTGCCTCCCGTCCCAGGCACCGGATCGAGGACAACCCCTCATCGGTTATTCGAAGCTGCGGACCCCGTGGATCACAGTGATCAGCGACTGGGGCGATATTGGGGACACCGGTTCGTCGGCGCCGTCACGCGCGTCCTGACGCCCGGGCCACCTCTCACCCGACCGGGAACGGTTGCCGACGTGTCGGACCCCGGAATGGGGATCAGGGCGGGTGCCGGTGGCCAGGGCGAGTGAACACGCGGCGCTGGTGCCGGGTCGGGAAGGACGGCGGACCACAGTGCTCTCAGGCCGGCTTCGAGGGGTGCGGTGCACGGCCCGGCGACCGGGACAAGGGCCGTGGAGACGAGTGCCGGATGCGCGATGCAGAGGGCGGAGACGGTGCGCAGGCATGAGGCGTTTCGGAAACCCCACTTTCGAGTGAACCGCCCGCAGGCATCTGTCAGTTCACTCTTCGTGCGTAAGGATTTCGGTGTCCCGGTCGCCGCCGTCCACGTGTCCCCGTGGGGCGGCAGGCGACCCCATGTCTCCGTGGGGGTTCCACCACCTTGAACAGCAATACCTTCCGCATGCCCGCACGCAAGGCCGCCGCGGCGACCGCCGCCGTCGCTCTGGCCGCCACGCCGGTCGCGCTCGCCGGCCCTGCCCACGCCACCGGCGGCGGTGAGGGAAGTGCCACCGCGGTCGTGCTCCGTACCGGCCTGGACGTCTCCCTGCTCGACAAGACCGTCCATGTGCCGCTCAGGACGACGCTCAACGAGGTCCGGGCGCCCGGCAGCGCCGAGAAGACCGCGCTGAGCGTCGAGTTGGACGGCGTGGGCAACGACGGGCAGGTCCAGGTGCTGCGTGCGGACGTGGCGACCGCGAAGGCCACGGTGGAGAGCGGCAGGGCCGAGGCCCGCAGCACCCTCGCCAACGCCAGGGTGCACGTGCCCGGCCTGCCGCTGCTGTCGCTGATCGAGGTCGAGCAGGTCACGTCGAAGGCCGTCTGCGAGACGGGCCGGCAGCCCGTCGCCGAGTCGAACCTGCTGGGGAAGGTGAGGGTCCTCGGCAAGAAGGTCACACTCAGCACGGGCGGCCCGACACGCGTCGGGGTGCCGGGCGTGGGCGAGGTGACCCTCGAGCTGTCCAAAACCCGCACCACGTCCCGTACGGCCGCCGCGACGGCTCTGCAGCTGAAGGTCGCCCTCAACCCGCTGGAGCTGAACGTCGCCGAGGTCGACGGCGAGGTCACGCTCGCGGAGGCGACCTGCGAGGCGCCCGGCGCGACGTCGGGCGGGACCGCGAAGCCGGCCGAGCCGACGCCCCCCGTTGACGACAAGCCCGCCGACGACAAGCCGGCCGACGAGAAGCCCGCCGAGGGGATCTCCGCCCAGTCCGGCGAGGACAACCTGGCGGCGACCGGCGGCAGTTCCACGACGCCGTACCTCGCGGGCGGCGCGGCCGTCCTGCTC
>NZ_JBSGZJ010000159.1:0-14252 GCF_053610925.1 Streptomyces sp. NPDC054847
GCCGGAGGCCGGCCCCAGAGGAAGTTCCGGGTGCCAAAGTCGTTCAGACACCCCTCCCGGACGCCGGGCACGGCTACCCCGGCCGTGCCCGGCTTCTTTTTCGGTGAAAGCCGAACGGACTGTGGACCCCCTCAGGGCTTGCGCATACGCCGGTCCGCCGGTTTGTCGCTCGAGCCGCACGGGCCCGAGCTCACCCGTCGGTGGCCCGGAGCGATGTGCCTGCGTGGACGAGCCCGCGGGGCATCATCCGGCAGTGGTGGGGGACCGGCGTACGGCCGTCGTGCAGCTACGGGGTGGACCACAGCGCGAAGGTGGGATCAGAGGTGCCGCTCCCGTGCTTGTAGATCTTCACCTCGTGGCTCTTCTTGTCTGCGGTGACGGTGAACCGCGCCGTCCAGGTGCGGGGGCTCTTGCACGGCCAGCCCACCTTGGCCAGGCAGCTGCGCGACTGGAAGGTGGCCTCGTAGCGCGCGAACCGGTTCCACTTGTTCTGGCCGGTCTCGGTGATGCGGAGCTTGGAGTCCTCGGCAACGGTCAGACCGACGTTGGACGCGGTGGCGTTGAGCTCGATGCGGGAGTCCTTCTTCCACGAAGCGGGGCTCTTCGTGGGGCAGGCGAGTACGTTCATGTTCCACTCGCCGTACCGGAGAGAGGTCAGGGCTCCGGGGTAGAGGGTGAGCTGTGTGCTCTCGCAGGCGGCTGCCTGACGGGCGGGGGCCGCGGTGCCCGTGGAGCTGGTCGCCGTGGCTACGGCGCCGGCGAGAAGACCGCAGGCGGCAGTGGCGAGGGCAAGGCGCTTGAATTTCACTGTTTCCTCCTGATGGGAAAGTCGACGGATGCGCATGTAGGTCACGGGGTGCGGTAGAGGGCCATTCCGCGCGGCATGGTGCTTTCGATGCCGCCGCCGTAGACGGTGCGGATCTTTTTGTTCTTCTTGCCGGCGATGAGGGCGAAGCCGACCTCGACCCTGTGCGTGCGGGAGCAGGGCCACAGGGTGAGTGGGACGCAATCCTTCACGGTGAAGCTGCCGGTGTACGTGGCGGTCTGCGTCCTGCCGTTCTCGACCGTGGAGTTGACCCGCAGTGCGGCCGACTCCAGCAGGTAGCCGGCCGTATTTCCTGTCCCGTTGGTGGTGGCGCTGGCCTGTGTGTCCCAGCTGTCCGCATCCGTCTTGGGGCAGACGGTGACCTCGAAGTTCACTTCTCCCCAGCGCAGGTGCGGGGGGAGCCCGTCCCCGGGGTAGACGGTGACGCGCTTGGGCGTGCAGCTCGAGGGGCCTTCGGTTGCCTGGGCCGGGCTGAGGACGGTGACGGCCCCGGCCAGAAGTCCGCCGACAGCGGTGACTGCGATGGCGCGGACCTTGGTGACGCGTGTGTTCTTCACACCAGTGCTCCTTGGATCGCTTGAAGGAAGAGCAGGGAAGGCCGGGCGGTGAGCCTCGGGCCGCGTTCGAGGGGCATGAGCCGAAAGCGCCGGCGAAGAGGCGGGCCCAAGGCCCCAGCCGGCCACCGGACGTCGGCGTCGGCCAGCCTGCTGACCAGAGCGTTGCGGTTGCCGCCGACTCCGGGCAACGGCTGGAGGCGGCTGGGACAGTCCGGGGTCGTCCGCCCAGGTCAGGGCGTGTCCCAGGGCCCTTTCACACGGACAGGGGAGACCGGGCCCGCGTGTCTCGGTGCGTCTCGGACTGTCCCGGAGGCCATGAGATCTTGCCGGACAGCCGCGGTCGGAAAAGGCTCCGGTCAAGCCCCAAAAGGGGCCCGACGAACGGAGTTTGTGATGACGCTGGAGATACGGTCGGTACTCCGCAGGGCCGGCACGGTGCTTCGCCCGGCCCGCGGCAGGCATGCGCGCCCCTCGCCCACCCGGGCAGGAGTACGCAAGACCGTGCGGTTCGCTCAGACGGCGCTGATCCTGTGCGTGACGAGCCTCGTCTGCGTGCTTCTCGGCGCGGTCCTCGGCGTGCAAGGAGCCTCTCTCACAGCCTCACCACCCGACAGGCCCGTGGTGGTGGAACAAGAGCCCGATCCGGTGCCGCGACCGGCACCCGCCAAGACGGACCGCGGCAGACCCGCGGCTCCCAGCACGGTGCTGCTGCGGCCCGGCGACACGCTATTCGCCCTGGCCGACCGCCACGGCACCACCGTCCGGGCGCTGCAACGTCTGAACGGTCTGGGAACGTCGACTCTCATCTACGCCGGAGAGACCCTGCGTCTGAAGCCGTCACCCGCAACTCCCACCGCAGGCGCCGGATCGACGCCGCCGGCCGAACCCGGCGCGTCGAAGCGTCCCTCGCCCAGCAAACCCGGCAAGGAAACGTCCGGCAAAGACTCATCCGGCAAGGACACGTCACGCACGCGCCCGCGGAGCGAGACGAAAGGACGTGCCGCTGAAGCCGTCGCCTTCGCAACGGCGCAGATCGGCAAGCCCTACGTCTGGGGCGGGACCGGCCCGAAGGACTATGACTGCTCCGGCCTGGTCATGCGGTCGTGGAAGGCCGCAGGTGTGAGCATCCCGCGTACCACCTGGCAGCAGATCGATGCCGGCAGCGCCACCAGCCGCTCCCAGCTCGTCCCCGGCGACCTGGTGCTGAGCTACGGCGGTGGACATGTCCAGCTCTACATCGGTGACGGCAAGGTCATCCATGCGCCCGGCTCCGGCCGCACCGTCACCATCGCGTCACTGCCGCCCGCCTCACACGTCGTCGCCTATCGCCACATCGCAGCGTAAGAGCCGGATGTGACCGCCCGCTCAGACGCAGTCGTCGGTGGCATCCCAGCAACTCTCCTCAGGGAACGGATCACCGCCGTGGGTCGGCGGCGGCGTCGAGGACGGAGGAGGCTCGTAGGGGTCGTCGGGAGCAGGCGGTGGTTCGTACGGAGTCGATTCCGGCTTCCTCGACGTCCCCTCTGGGACGGGTTGTTCAGGACGGGACGTCTTCTGGGTCGGCGATGGAGTGTGCCTTGTGGTGCCCGGTGCCGGCTTGTCCTTGGCCGCAGGCTTGGCCGCTGGGCTGGAGACGGTGCTCTCCGGCGTCCGGTCGGACGTGCGCTCAGGGGAGAGCGTGATGGTCACGGGTGGGCTCTTCGGCGGCTGGCTCGGCTCGCCAGGACCGTCGTCGGGAGCCAGAACGATGCCGGTGACACCGGCCGAAAGCAGCAAGGCCACAAGGACAGCTACCAGGACAGGACCGCGCCGGCGAGCATGCCCAGAGCGTCGCACCTCAGCATTCGGTGCCGCAGGTTGCGCAGGAGCTTGTGCCGGTCTCGTCGGGAGTACCTCCTGCGAAACGGCCTCCCCCTCACCGGCAGCGCCGGTGTCCGCCTCCACCGCGGTGCCCATGGACGAGTCCTCTTGTGCCGCGGCCTCAGCGACAGAAGGAAGGCCTGGGGCCTTTGCGCAGCCATTCACGTCAAGGCGAGGCGCACCTTCCGCTGCCGGTGCACTGAGGGAGCCCGTACTGCCTGCTTCATCCTGTCCATCGGGAAAGCCGTCCTGCGTCTCGCCACGCGCGACGGGCGGTTCGCAAGCGTCAACCGACGCAATACGAGTCGGCGAAGGCGTTCCCGATGCCGCATGCGCGGCCGACTCGACGGCCGAAGCACGTTGCTCGGCTTCGACAGCCAGACGCTTTCGGACACCCACCCAGGCGTCGACGACGGACCGGTCCCCACCGCAGGCCCGGACAAAGGCGGCGAGCAGCTCCTCCCGCGGCAGCTCCTGCCGCTTCAGGACGCCGGCGAGCGTGGCACGTGGGAGCACGTCTCCGGCGACCTCGGCCCGGCGTTCCAACTCCCGGTAACTCACATGTGCCCACTGCCGTAACTGGCGCATCATCGCAACGAATTGCGCGGCGTCCGCTGCCCCCTGCGGCTGCGGTTGTCCCCCGTCCACCCTGCCCCCTGGCGTTGTTTGTCAGAGCCCGGACACCCCGGCAGCTTAACTGGCTGTTCTCTATCCGTTCGCACGGTCGGCCCGATTTGAACGGAGGGCTGGATCGGGTGCGGAGGCATGACAGAAGGGCCTCTTGGTAGCTCGCGGTTGTCGAGTCCAGCGAGGAGCAAGAGGCCCTGTTGTCGAAGTGTCGCGTGGTGACGGTTGCCGGGTCCAGTCCGTCCACTCCTGGGTCTGACTGTTTCGCCCACTGGTTCGGCAACGCGGCCGACCGGCCGGAGCGCCGGCCCCGGTACGGCTCGGACATGAGCGATGCCGAGTGGGCACTCGTGCGGGATCTGCTGCCGGTGCCGGCGTGGATGGCGGGCCGGGGCGGGCGTCCGGAGGGCTACTGCCACCGAGAGATGATCGACGCGGTGCGCTACCTCGTCGACAACGGCATCAAATGGCGCGCGATGCCCTGCGACTTTCCCGCCCTGGCCGCGTGTGTACGCCTTCTTCGCCCGCTGGCGGGATGCGGGACTGGTGGCTGAGCTGCACGACCGGCTGCGCGGAGCCGTCCGTGAGGCTGAGGGTCGTGAGGAGGAGCCGAGTGCGGCGGTCGTGGACTCGCAGTGGTGAAGGCGGACGCAAGCGGCACCTGCTCACCGACACCATCGGACTCCTTCTGGCCGTGCTGGTCACGCCGGCTTCCACGACCGACCGGGACGCCGCCCAAATCCTGCTGCCGACGGCGAAGAGCCGCTTGCGGCGGCTGTCGCGCATCTGGGGCCGACGGCGGTTACACCGGCCATTTCCAGGACTGACGCCCGCCACCTCGGACTCGTTCTTGACGTCGTCCGCCGCAGTGACGACGTCTCCTGCTTTCACGTCCTGCCCCGCCGCTAAGTTGTGGAAAGATCCTTTGCCTGGTTTCTGCGCAGCCGGCGTCTGGTCCGTGACTACGAGCGACGTTCCGACACCAGCGAAGCCGTCATCCTGTGGGGATGACCACGCTCATGAGCCGCCGTCTGGCCGCTCAGCACCAGCGCCAGGAACCTGTTCGGGTCGAACCCGTACACCACTTCCCAGGACGCAACCGACGGGTGGGCAATGAGCGCGGAGCCGCTGTCCATCTGTGGAATTTCCGTCGCCGTCCGTGCTGACGCCGACGGTCGCGCTTTGCCGGGGCCGCTCGCTGGGCCGGCTATCCCGCCTCTCCGGTGAACGCCGGCGCGAGCGCCTGTTCAGGTGTGAGGCCGAAGCCGAGATCGGTGCCGTGGACCGCCATGGCGAGGGCCTGGAACATCGGGGGAGGGGTGATGGCGTTGGGGTTCTTGGTGGACACCACCTCGATCACCGTCTGGAGCTTGGGCGAGTACATGGTGGTGGACTCGTAGCCGGCGAAGCTGCCTTCTCCGCCGATGAACCCGCCGGACTCGACGAAGCCCAGTCCGTAGCGCCACTTGCCGGGCCCGTTGTAGTTCCCCGTGAAGACGAAGGGGATCGGGTTCTTGGTTGCTTCGGCCCAGACCGCCGGCTTGAGCAGCGCACCGGTCGCCATGGCGCGGGACCAGATCCGCATGTCCGAGAGTGTCGAGACCATGGCTCCGTGTGCCCAGAGGCACGACGCCGGGATGGCTGTCGCGTCATCGGCGGCGGTGGGTGCCTGGGTGGGGCCCACATCTCCCAGCCCGTACCCATGCGTGAAGGGCTTGCTGAGGCCGTTGCCCGACGTCGGGAGCAGGGTGCGATGGAGTCCGAGCGGTCGGGCGATGCGCTGCTGGACCGCGGTGCTCAGGTCTTGGCCGCCGGCCAGCTCCACTACGCGGCCGAGCAGGTTGTAACCGTAGTTGCTGTACGACCACTTGGTGCCGGGAGGGGCGACGGGCGGGAATTTCGCCTCCGCGTCGAGGAGCTCCTCGACGGTGCAGCCTGTGGGGATCTTCCCCTGGACGGTGGGCGAAGTGAAACCGTCGGCAAGGCCGCTGGTGTGGTTGAGGAGCTGCTGGATCGTAATCCGGTCCCCGTTGGGCACGCCCGCCACCCACTTGGAGATGTGATCGTCGAGGGCAACCTTCCCTTCCCCCACCAGCTGCAGGACGAGGTTGGCCGTGAACGTCTTCGTCTGGCTCGCGATCTTGAACTGCATGTCCGCTCGGAGGGGCTCCCGGGTCGCGAGATCGGCGACGCCGGTGGCACTGATGAAGGTCCCCTTCGGGCTCCAGATGCCGACCAGGACCCCAGGGGTGCGGTTGGTGTCCTGGAACCGGCGGACGATCTCTTTGACCTTGGCTGCGGTCGGCGCGTCGAGAGCTCCGCTGTCGCTGCCGCTCGACACCACGGTGTCGCGGTGCGACTCGCATGCCGACACCGCCAGGACACCGACGAGGACCAAGGCTCCCAGCAAACGGCTTTTGCATCGGCCCATTGGTTCCCGACTCCCATGTGTCGACGTCACCGGCCTCGACGCGCGAGAACGCCTGCCTTCAGCCAGCGTCACCTGTGGGGGCGGATGCCGGCATCCCTGCCACGCCCATCGGAGTGGTGAACTGCCCGGCTGGCCCAACGACGGTTCGGCATCCCCCGGCCTGGCTGACCGGCGGCGCACGCTGTTGTCCGGGCTCTAACCCACCAGCCGCGCCACAGACGCGGCGCTATGACGCGCCCCGGCAGGCAATCACCCCCACGCTGACCGAGGGTGACAGTCGACGGCTACTTGATACCCCGTCAACTGGCCAGGAGCGGGGAAATGTAACTGGCCACGATCAGACGAACGGTGCGTATCCCGCCTGGACCTCGCTCACCTGAAGGTCGGAGATGAGCAAGGTCAGGTTGTGCGCGTCGGTCTCAATGCGTACCTCGTGGAAGTCGATCCATAGGGCCTTCGACCAGCGTCTGGTCGCCTCCGACTCAGGGAGGATCGTGGCTCCTGGGTATAGGCAGTGCCACTCCACGCCTCAGACGTATCCAAAGAGACCCGCCAGGTCTCAGTCGGCAATGACAACAGCGGTTCAGCCTGTTGTGGTGGGGGCGGGGGCCGCAGCGCCCCGCTGGGTGGCGCAGACGGTGCCGCGGTCCTGGACGATGGCGCAGGCTTTGGCGTCCTCAGGGGCGTCGACGGCGAGCATGAGGGTGTGGGCGTCGCGTCCGTATTGCTGGCGGTATTCCTCGGAGTGACCGTCCTGGTGGGTGACGGTGACCCGGTCGCCGGCAGATGTCTTGCTCATCTTGGCCCATACAGTTCCGCAGGCCGGGCTGTGGCGGAGCGCGATCGTCACCCCGTACTTCTGGCCGCTGTAGGCGGTGACGGCGTCGTCCGAACAGTGGGTGTGGGCGGGGTCCAGCGATACGCAGGATTCGCCGTGGCATCTGATGGTGGGCGAAGGCCTGGCAGTCGCAGGTGCGGATGTCGCGGCGGGCGGTGCTGCGTGTCCGCCGGACGTGTCGCCGGCGTTCGCGCTGAGGGTCCACACCGTGATGCCCGCCCCCATAGCGAGTACTCCGGCGGCGCTCAGTAAGAGTGATCCATGGGCGAAACGGCGGCCGGCCGGAGTCGGCGGGACGGCTGCCGGGGCCGGGGTGTTCGAAGAGACTGACGCTGGGACTGGTGCGGTCTGCTCCACAGACGGCGATGTCACCCGCGCCTCCGTCTCGCGCGCGGATTCCTGCGCCGCCCGGGCCGCCTCCCACAGGGCAAGGAGCCGGTGACGCCCCACGACTTCGGGGGCGGCCTTGGCGAAGCTGACCAGGGCGTCCCGACGCGGCAGCCGGGTCTGGGTGCACCAGCGGTTCCATGTGCTGGAGGAAGTGTTCGTCCTGCGGCCCATCACGTTGTAGGACCAGCTGAGCTCGTCCATGCACCGGCGGATCGCCGCGATCAGCTCGACGAGCTCCGCCGAAGGCTCAGCGGGGTCGCTGTCCCGGATCTCGTTCGCCGTCTCGTCGCCGACTCCGTCCTGAGCCGGCCCGTCATGTCCCGCAGGTGTCCCGAACCGTCCCACGATGCCCCCATCGCATCATAAATCCGCTGGTCAGGGACTTGCGCGTCCCAATATGACCCACCGTTAGAAGAACTCTAGCGCTGGGATGACGGGACGGTCATCTTTCTCACTCGAGCCGCACAAACCGCTGCGACTCAACCTCACCCGCCACCGCAAACACGGCTCCTTCGGGTCGGCGTGCGGGCGGGTCGATGAGAGGAAGAGACGTGAACTGGACGACCAGGAAGAGGAAGACCGCCGGCTGGACGGGCGCGGTGCTCGCGAGCGGAGGGATGATCTTCGCGGGTTTGACCGTGCTTCCCGCCGACGCTGCCTCGCCCTCCTCGTACGCGGTCAAGGGCGTCGACACCAGCCACCACAACCACAGCGGCGGCAGCCCCATCGACTGGAACCGGGTCCGCTCGTCCGGCCAGGACTTCGCCTTCGTCAAGGCGACCGAGGGCGCCGACTGGCAGGACCCGTGGTTCACCCGCGACCTGCGCGGCGCACGGCAGGCGGGCCTGCCCCACGGCCCGTACCACTTCTACGGCCGCACGCCCGGAGCCGACCAGGCCCGTAACTTCGTCGCCACCGTGAAGGCGGCCGGCTACACGGGCAAGGCGGCGGGCGAGCTGCCCCCTGTGCTCGACCTCGAGCAGCACGAGCGCAGGTGCCCCGCGAACTTCAGCACCGCCGGCGTCCGCGCCTTCCTCAACACCGTCAGCTCCCAGCTGGGCGTGAAGCCGATCGTCTACACCACGAAGTCGTTCGTCGACGCCTGCATGGGAGGCGACGGCTCGGTGCTCGCCGGACACGTGATGTGGCAACCCCGGTACAAGAGCGGTTCCAAGGAGCCCGCCCCGGTCCCGGGCGCCGGGCAGGACTGGAAGATCTGGCAGTACGCGGAGACCGGAAGCGTGCCGGGCATCCCGTCCGCCGGTCACGTCGACCTGAACGTCTTCCGCGGATCACTGGCCGAGCTACGCCGGCTCGCGCACCTGAGCGGAACCGGAGACAGGGACACCGCCTCGCCGGCCCCTCGACCGCCGGCCACTCAGGCACCGGTCACCGGAGCTCCGGTGCTGAGCGCGCGGAGCCGCGGCACCGACGTCGTCACCGCACAGCAGCTCCTGAACGCCGCCGGGACGCGCCTGGACGCCGACGGCGTCTACGGCCCCAATACGGCGGCAGCGGTGAAGTCCTTCCAGACCGCCCGGGGCCTCGAGGCCGACGGGGTGATCGGTCCGAAGACCTGGGGAGCCCTGATCGTCACCCTCGAGGAAGACGCCAAGGGTTCGGCGGTGACGGCCCTCCAGCACCAGCTCAACGACTCCGGTGCCCGCCTGCGCACCGACGGCGTCTTCGGACCGGGCACCGCGGCCGCCGTCAGGTCCTTCCAGAAGGCGAAGGGCCTGCAGCCCGACGGCGTCGCCGGGCCCAGGACGTGGAGGGCCCTGCTCACCGACCGCACCGGCGGTGGCTCCGACTCCCCGCCCGCTGCGGGTGACGCCGTCGCCCTGGCCAAGCAGCTCCTGAAGACCTCGGGCATCACGTTCGCCCGGGTGCACTCCGAGACCCGGCACAGCGGTTCCACCGCCTACGCCAACATCGTCGACATGGCCGCCGGCAAGGGCGCGCTCACCAGCCCCCAGAGCCACGTCGGTGCCAAGCGGGTCCAGCTCGACGCCCGCATGCTCCGCGGCCTCCTGAGCCTGCGCAGCTCCCACGGATTCCGCGTGAACGTCACCGAGTTCGTGGGCGGCGTCCACAGCAGCACCTCCCGCCACTACCGCGGCCTCAGCTTCGACGTCAACGAGATCAACGGCATCCACGTCGGCAGCGGCGCACCCCACCGCGCCTTCATGAAGGCCTGCCGCCAGCTCGGCGCGACGGAGGTCCTCGGCCCCGGCGACAAGGGCCACCGCACCCACGTCCACTGCGCCTGGAAGTGACCGGCCCCCGCAGGAGCGGGGCGGGGCGCCACGGCAGCGACGCCCCACCCCGCCCCCACGGCACCTCACCTCACGGAGAAGACCCAATGACCGGCAAACACACTGCCTCGACCGCACGACGATCCGGCCCGACACGGCGGCTGGCCGACTGGCTCCGCAGCCGCCCTCTGGTCCTGGCCATTTTCGTCATCGCTGCACTGACCATGGCCGCCTCCGCCTACCAAAACGCCCAAGGCCGCGCCGACAGCACCCCGCCACCCGCGGCCGCACCGCCCGCCGACGAATGCCCGACAGCCGACGCATGCGAGCAGGAGAGCGTCGACGGCCTCGGGGACCCGGAGCCCACCGAGGACGCCCCAGCACACACGCCGCCCGCCCCCTCGCCGGACGTACCCCAGGCTCCCGGCACACCCGGCGCAACACCTCCCCCCGGCACGGGGAACGCACAGACACCGGCCCCCGGCCCCCGCACCTGGCCGCTCGTCAAGTCCGGCGACCGCGGCGAAACCGTCGCCGCGATCCAACTCCTCCTGACCGCCCACGGCTACCGCACCGCACCCGACGCGGTCTACGGCCCGGCAACCACCAGCCAGGTCACCGTCTACCAGCGCGACCGTTCCCTCGCCGACGACGGCATCACAGGCCCCGACACATGGCACGCCCTGATCGTCACCGTCCGCGCCGGCGACCGCGGACCGGCCGTGACAGCCGCCCAGCGCCTGCTCACCGCCCACGGCCACCCCGTGCCGGCGAACGGAGCCTTCGACGAGGCGACCGCCCAGGCGGTCACCGCCTTCCAGACCGCCCGCGTCCTCGCACCCGACGGCGTCGTCGGCCCGGACACCTGGTCCGCGCTGGTGACCCTCGAGCAGCCGTGAGCGACAGGCGTCGCTCACGGCGCCGACCCCCCGACCAACATCCGCGACGTCACATGCCTGCACTCCAGGGCGAACCGTGCCCGGCACGCCGCCCCGCCCACCAACACGACACGGAAGGACCGCACATCATGAACCGCAACCGCACCCCCCGTTCCCTCTGGGCCGCCGTCACCACCGCCCTCACCGTCGCCGCGCTCGCCGCACTCGGCACGACGCAGGCCCTCCACACCGCCAGCGCCAACGACGACCCGGCCGGCGCCGCAGCCCGCCAGGCCGCCCCGGCCCACCCCACCACGAACACCAAGGAACGGCCCACCCTGCACAACGACAGCCGCGGCCAAGCCGTCGTCGAACTCCAGCAGCGCCTCACCGCACACGGCCACGCCGTGACCCCCGACGGGATCGTCGGCCCCCACACCTGGAACGCCTTGCTCACCGGGTCCTCGAGCACCAAGCCCGCCCCCACCAAGCCCAAGCCGGCCCCCCGCGGCTACGTCCTGAAGCTCACCAAGAACTGGAGCGACCCGCTCAACTCCCGGCTGGCCCTCGTCAAGGACGGCAAGCAGCTCAAGAGCTACCGCGCTGGATCCGGAGGGGGCAGCACCGACGAATGCGTCCCCAACACGGGCTGGGTGCCCAACGGGATCTACAAGATCAAGGGACACTTCACGGACCGCGGCAACTGGAACCCCCGGGTCGCCGTCCAGGGCTACGCCATCCAGATCGAGGACAAGTACTGCACACCCGCGCCGGGGCAAAAGCCGGTCAAGCGCACCGAGATGTTCATCCACAGCGAGATGCTCACCAACGGCGGGCAGGCCCCTGACAACTGGTTCGAGAAGGACGACACGTGGCACTGGAACGGCCCCAGCGACTACAGCTCCTTCGGCTGCATCAAGCTCGCGCCCCACGACATCAAGGACCTCTTCACCCGTCTCGACCAGGCCGGCTGGCCGAAGAACCTGACCCTCAACGTCAGCTGACAACACAGACCCGCAAGACCTGAACCCTTCGTGGCCCCGACGTCCCCGTCGGGGCCACAGCCCACCAGACGTGAGGCCGCTGCCGAGCCGGCGGCGGCCGGGACGGGCCCCCAAATGCGGAGAAACGTTCAAGTGATTCGAACGACGCTGCGCTCCGTGCCCCGCCCGACAGAGATTGCCGGTAGAAGAGGCCGCGGTGCTGAACGGCCTTCCTGCTCCCGGTTATCGCGGGAGTCGGATGCGGATGGTTTTGCCCGTTCCTGGGCTGTGTGTGATGGCGAGGTGGCTGGTGAGGCGGCGGATCACGTGCCAGCCGAAACCGCCGCCGTTGCCGGTCAGGTCGGGCGGGCGCCCGTGCGGGAGGGCTGGGCTGGGGTCGCTGACCGCCGCCGTCAGTGTGTGGGGATCGGCGGAGAGTCGCAGCGTGTACTGGCCTCCGCCGTGGCGCAGTGCGTTGTGACGAGTTCGCACACGACCAGGGCCAAGGTGTCGGTCACCGCCTGGTCGGGCGGCGGGTGGAGACCGGCAGTGAAAGCGCGGACGGCTTCGCGGGCCTGGTGGACGCCGGCGGCGCTGGCGCCGCACACCACGGTGGGTGCGGATGTGCCCGGGGCGGCGGTGCTGTTCGTGCTGTCCATGCGCGCTCCCGCCTGAGCAGGGTGCCCGCTCTTGCGGTGCCATGGAGCATGAAGCGGGCCCTGGTCGGCCTCACCCACCCCGGCCAGGGCCCGGCGTGCCTTGCCGTGGGGGACGGAGGGTGCACGCGTGCCCAGAACAACGCGCCGGCACGCGCCCGGTCACGCTTCAAGCCCGATAACGAGGACCGCCCTACTCAAAACGTCGTCGCCGACGAACGCCGCGCCATGGCCCGTTGCTGCGTTACTGCGCTCAGTCTTCTTGTCCGGCGAGGATGCGATCGGCGGCGTAGTGCGGGCAGGACAACAGATGCCACGTCACTGTCAGGCCGTGGGCGGTCGCCGCGATGGTACGGGCCTGGCCGTTGCCCTGGCCGGCCTCGCAGTGCCCACACAGGAGGGTCTGGGTCTGCAGTCTTAACCTGTCCTGCTCGGGGTGAGGGTCGTCAGTCGCTCTCGGGTCGGGCCAGCGGCCGAAGGGCCCGATGTCACCAGGGCCTGCGGCACCGAACGCGGCGGGCCCCTTCGCTCGAGTCGGCGGTAACGGGATCATGCATTGCTCCCCTCGTTGCTGACTTGCTCGGTCAGCAGCCCCAACACCCGTAGCCCATGCACGCAGCCCGCTGCGACTTTCTACGGGAGAATCGTTCACGCAGCGAGAGTGGCATAGCCCGCGGACACAGCGACTGGCTGATTCTTGAGAAACTGCCCAAACCCCCAGGGCGAGTGAAGTCGCAGTGGCGTATAGCGGGTCATGTGACTGATGAGCCGGATGCGACTCGCGAAACCCGGCGGGGACAGCGGGCACGGGCACGGCGGCTCCAGGGCGCAGTGCGTGCCGGGCACTTCAGAGGCACCGCCGCTATGTCGGGGGCTGCCGCACCACGCTGAGGGCCTACAAAGCTCCGGGCGCTGGCCGATCTCGAAGTCCATCGCACCCCTTGAGCTGGGGTGTTGCGACGACCGCTAGAACGGAAGTACGGCCGGCAGGGGCTTCGCCATACCCTGAACCCCACACCACGCCAGTCCATGGGGGGACCATGCGCCACACCACCACCGTCGCGGCCGCCGTGCTGCTCCTCACCCTCACCGCCTGCTCGACAGAAGCCGACGCCCCACCCGCCAGCTCCTCACCGAAGGCCAGCGCGCCCGCCGCCACCGAGAAACCAGCCGACAAGCCAGCCGCCGACGATGAGGAGGCCGCGCTTGAGAAGGCGGTGCGCGCCTACTCCGCCGCGTACTTCGCCACCGACGCCGCCACGGCGCACAGCCTGATGTCGAAACGCTGCCGGGACGAGGCGCCCATCGAGCTGTACCGGCCGATGGTCGAGGCGACCGTGGCGACATACGGGAAGCACGAGATCAAGACGGTCGCCGTCGATCAACTGTCGGGTGATATGGCTCGCGTGACGTACACGTACCCCGTGCCGACCCTGACCATGAAGCAGCAACCCTGGGTGCGCGAGGGCGGCCAGTGGCGGAACGACCACTGCTGACGGGGCAGCCGAGCCCTGCGGACCAACGCTCGGATATGCCGCGTCAGCTGCGGTGCGAGCTGTTGATCACCCTGCGTGCGGGAGACCGGGTGATGAGCCTGCTGGACGTGCTTCCCGACGACTTCACCCCGCTGCCGAGAGTGACCTCGCGCGACGACGGCATGCGGGTGAGCGAACTGCTGGACCGTGCTCCTTCAGTCAGGGAATGGCTGCTGCGTGAAGACGGGGGCTCCTCAGACCGGCTGCCGTGACAGGCGCGCCTCCAGCAGATGAGTGCGCATCCGAGGGTGAGGAAGGCTTCGTGGATGTCGTCGCGTATCTCCCATCGGATCCGCAGGCGGCCGAACCAGTGCAGGTGAGCGAACGCTCGCAGCGTTGGGGCCCAGACCGGAGCCGTGCTCGGTGCCCTGCGGGCGATCAGCGGCTTCACTCCGAGGCTCGGACCAGGCGGCGGT
>NZ_JBSGZJ010000160.1:0-14226 GCF_053610925.1 Streptomyces sp. NPDC054847
GTGTCACCCGGGCCTCGCCGATGCGCGTGGGCGCTGTGTGCCGTTCCGCGCGTCAGGCCGTCACGCGCTCGAAGACGGCCGCCAGGCCCTGCCCGCCGCCGATGCACATGGTCTCCAGCCCGTAGCGGGCCTCACGGCGGCGCATCTCGTGTGCCAGGGTCGCCAGGATGCGGCCTCCGGTCGCGCCCACCGGGTGGCCCAGCGAGATGCCGGATCCGTTGACGTTGATCCGCTCGTGGTCGGCCTCCGACAGGCCGAGCTCCCGGGTGCACGCCAGGACCTGCGCGGCGAAGGCCTCGTTCAGCTCGATCAGGTCCAGGCCGGCGAGCTTCAGCCCGGCCCGGTCCAGCGCCGCCCGGGTCGCCGGTACGGGGCCGATGCCCATCGTCCCGGCGGGCACCCCGGCCCGGGCGAAGGACACCAGGCGCACCATCGGGGTCAGGCCCAGCCGCTCCGCGGTGCCGGCGCTCGTCACCAGGCAGGCCGCCGCCGCGTCGTTCTGCCCGCTGGCGTTGCCCGCCGTGACCGTCGCCTCCGGGTCGGAGCCGATGGTGAGGGGCCGCAGCGAGGCGAGCTTCTCCGCCGTGGTGTCCGGGCGCGGGTGCTCATCCGCCGAGACCAGCGTCTCCCCCTTGCGGCCGCGTACGGGGACGGGCACGATCTCGTCGTCGAACAGCCCGGTCCCCATGGCCCGGCCGGCCCGCTGCTGGGAGCGCAGCGCGAGGGCGTCCTGGTCCTCCCGGCTGATCCCGTACTCGCGGCGGAGGTTCTCCGCGGTCTCGATCATGCCGCCGGGCACGGGGTGGTTGATGCCGCCCGCGGTCACCCTGCCGCGTGCGAGCGAGTCGTGCAGCTGAAGGCCGGGGCCCTTGATGCCCCAGCGGCCGTCGTGGGTGTAGTACGGGGCCGCGCTCATCACCTCGACGCCGCCGGCGATCACCACGTCGCTGAAGCCGGCCCGGATCTGCATGGCCGCGTCCAGCACCGCCTGAAGGCCCGAGCCGCAGCGCCGGTCGACCTGCACCCCGGTCACGGACACCGGCAGCCCGGCGTCCAGGGCGGCCACCCGGCCGATCGCCGGGGCGTCGGACGTCGGATAGGCGTGACCGAGGATCACCTCGTCGACCCGGTCGGGGGCGATGCCGGTGCGGCGTACCACCTCCGCGATCACGTGCGCCGCGAGAGCCGCGGGGCGCAGGCTCGAGAGGGCGCCGCCGAACCTGCCGATCGGGGTGCGGAGCGGTTCGCAGATGACGACATCGGATTGACCGGACATGCGGTGGCCTTTCTGGGCACGGGCGGGTGATGCTCTGCCGACCCTTCCACCGGCCGCCGCGTCCGGTCCAATATCCGATCGGGTGCCGATTGAGACGGCGGACGAATCAATCGGACGGGCGGTGAGGGGCCGGTCCGCGTAGGGCGGTGAGCGTCGGTCGCGCCGGCGGTGAGGCGTCAGTCGCGCGGCACGCCGGCCGGTGCGGGGGGTGTCGGCAGCGCCTCGGCGGCCACCGCGAGCACACTGCGCAGGGCCGCCGACGGATTGTCGGTGCGCCAGGCGAGCGCGGCCTGGAGACGGGTCGGCGGGCCGGCCAGCGGCCGGTGCACCAGGCCCGTCTGCTGGATGTGCAGACAGGAGGAGAGAGTGAGCGTCACGCCCACGCCCGCCGCCACCAGCGCCAGGATCGTGTACGAGTCCGGGGCCTCCTGCACCACCCGCGGATGGAACCCGGCGTCCTCGCAGGCCCGGAACGTGGCATCGCGCAGCGTTGAGCCGGCGTTCGCGGGGAAGCTGACGAACGGCTCCGCGGCCAGGTCGGCCACCGCGATCCGCTCACGGCTCGCGAGCGGATGGTCCTGCGGCAGCGCGCACAGCAGCTCCTCCTCGCCGATCACCCGCGTCTCGACACCGGGCCGGCCGGCCGGCAGCCGTACGAAGCCCAGGTCGAGCGAGCCGTCCGCGACCTTGGCCAGGGCGACATCCGCGTACGTCTGGCCCTGCATGACCAGCTCCAGGCCGGGATGGGCGGCCCGGACCGCCCGGGTGAGCAGCGGCAGGGAGTGGTGCGAGGAGGCGCCGGCGAAGCCGACCGTGACGCGCCCGTACTCTCCCTGGCCCGCCGCCTTCGCCACCCGTACGGCGATGTCCAGATCGTCCAGGACGGTGCGTACCGGCTTGAGGAAGGACTGCCCCGCGCTGGTGAGCCGCACCGAGCGGGTGTTGCGCTCGAAGAGCTGCACGCCGAGCTCGCGCTCCAGCTGGCGGATCTGCTGGCTCAGTGGCGGCTGAGCCATCTGGAGCCGTCTGGCGGCGCGGCCGAAGTGGAGTTCCTCGGCGACCGCGAGAAAGGAGGTCAGATAGCGCAGTTCCACGGTCGTCCCGTTCCGTTCCGTCCGGATCCACTGGACGCCCGGTGGCTATTTCTCCTGACGTCTCAATGCGACCTTAATTTGGTATTGGACAGTAATCAATGGTGCTGGCAGCGTGTGGGCCGTGGACAAGACCATGACGATGAAGGACGCGATCGCCTCGTTCGTGCACGACGGCGACACGGTGTCCCTCGAAGGCTTCACCCATCTCATCCCGACGGCCGCCGGCCACGAGATCATCCGCCAGGGCCGCAGGAACCTCACGGTGGTGCGGATGACGGCGGACATCGTGGTGGACCAGCTGCTCGCGGGCGGCTGCGTCACCAAGCTGGTCTCCTCCTTTGTCGGCAACTCCTCGGCCGGCTCGCTCGGAGAGCTCCGGCGGCGTATCGAGTCCGCCGACCCCGAACCGCTGGAGTTCGAGGAGTACAGCCACTACGGGATGATCTGCCGCTATCTCGCCGGCGCCCAGCGGCTGCCCTTCCACCCGCTGCGCTCCTACGCCGGAAGCGACCTCCCCTCTGTCAACCCCGGGATCCGCAAGGTCACTTCGCCCTACCCCGGCCCGGACGGCGCCACGGAGGAGATCTACGTGGTCCCGCCGGTCAACCCGGACGTGACCATCGTCCACGCGCAGCGCGCGGACCGCTCCGGCAACACCCAGGTGTGGGGCCTCACCGGCGTCCAGGCGGAGGCGGTCTACGCCGCGAAGAAGGCCGTCGTGGTGGTGGAGGAGATCGTCGAGGACGAGGTGGTGCGCTCGGACCCCAACCGGACCGCCATCCCCTCGCACGCGGTCCATGCCGTCGTCGCCTGCCCGCGCGGCGCCCACCCGTCCTTCGCCCAGGGCTACTACGACCGGGACAACGCCTTCTACCGGTCCTGGTCGCAGATCAGCAAGGACCCCGTCCGGCTGCGGGACTGGATGGCCGAGTGGGTCCACGGCACCCGCGACCACGCCGAGTACGTCGCCAAGCAGGGCGAGGAGTTCTGGGCGGGGCTGGCCGTGGGCGAGGCGATGAGCCTGCCCGTGAACTACGGACGACGGCTGTGACCGCGCCACCGGCGGACGCACAGCCGGACCGAGGGCCGAACGACGACCGAACGACGGAGAGAAGAAGATGACAGCCGCCGGCACCGCGACCTCCTCGGAGCTCCTCTCCGTCGTCGCGTCCCGTGAACTCGCCGGGCGACGGACCGTGTTCGCCGGGATCGGCCTGCCCACGCTGGCCGCCTCCCTCGCCCACCTCACCGTCGCGCCTCGCCTCGAGATCGTCTACGAGTCGGGCGTCTGCGGCGCACACCCCTCCCAACTGCCCGAGACGATCGCCGACGCGGTCCTCATCACCGGCGCGGAGGCCGTCCTGTCGATGGCGACCCTCTTCGGCTCGGTCCTCCAGGGCGGGCACATCGACGTCGGCTTCCTCGGGGCCGCCCAGATCGACCGCCACGGCAATCTCAACTCCTCCGTCATCGGCGACTGGGACAGGCCGAAGGTCCGCCTCCCCGGCTCCGGCGGTGCCATGGAGGTCATGGCCAACTCGGGCGAGGTGTTCGTGGTGATGCGCCGTCACGACCCCCGCTCGTTCGTGGCCGCACTCGACTTCTGCACCTCGCCGGGCCCCGACCGGGCGCTCGCCGACGGCATCACGCCGCGCGGCGCGGGAGTCACCCGCGTCATCACCGACCTGGGCATCCTCGCCCGGGCGGGCGCGGGGGAGGAGCTGCGGCTGGTCGCCGTGCATCCGGGCGTCACCGTCGACCAGGTCCGCGCCGCCACCGGCTGGGACCTCCAGGTCGCCGACGAGGTCGACACCGTCGAACCGCCCACCGCGGCCGAACTGCGGCTGCTCCGGGAGGACGTCGACCCCGGTCGCGTCTATCTGCGCTGAGACACGGCCGGGCGGACACCACGGTCGCGCGGACGACGTGACGCGCGGCTGTACGCGGGCGCCGCACGCACACTCGCACCGCACGCACACTCGCACCGCACGCACACTCGCGCCGTACGTACGACGCAGCGCAGCAGGCGCCGTACCAACGCGCGCACCGGACACGAGCAACGCAGGGACGAGGGAAACCGTATGCGTATCAGAGTCGTCGGGGCCGGGGTCATGGGCCGGGGGATCGCCCAGTGGGCCGTGACCGCCGGACACACCGTCGAACTGGCCGACGCCCGGCCGGAGTCCGTGGACGAGGCCGTCGGGTTCGTCACCGGGATGCTCGGCCGCGCCGTCGAGAAGGGGCGCACCTCCGCCGAGGACGCCGCCGCCGCGGCGCAGCGGCTGGTGCCGCTGCGGTCCCCGCTGGCTCCCGGCGACGGCGTCGACCTCGTCGTCGAGGCGGTGCTGGAGGACCTGTCGGTCAAGACCGAGCTCCTCACGGGCCTGGAGAGGGTCCTGCCGGCGTCGGCGGTCTTCGCGACCAACACCTCATCGCTGTCCGTCACCCGCATCGCCGCCGGGCTGGCCGACCCGACGCGGCTGGCCGGGCTGCACTTCTTCAACCCCGTACCGCTGATGAGGATCGCCGAGGTGATCCCCGGCGCCGCCACCCGCCCCGCCGTGGTGCCGTTCCTCGTCGATCTCGTGGAGAGGAGCGGACACCGCGCGGTCGTGGTCGCCGACACCCCCGGCTTCCTCGTCAACCACGCGGGGCGGGGCCTGATCACCGAGGCGCTGGCCCTGCTGGAGGAGGACGTCGCCGACGTGGCCGGCATCGACCGGATCGCCCGTGACGTACTCGGACTGCGCATGGGTCCCTTCGAGCTCACCGATCTCACCGGGCTCGACGTCACCGCCTCCGTCATCGACACGGTCTGGCAGGGATTCCGCCACTCGGAGCGCCTCCGCCCGTCGTACCTCACACCGAACCGGGTGGCCGCCGGCCTGCACGGCCGCAAGACCGGCCGCGGCTTCTACGACTACGGTCCCGACGCGCCGGGCGCCCCCGCGGAGCCGCCGGTCACCGGCGACGCCGCCCGGCCGGTGCATGTGCCCGACGCGGCGCACGACGCGCAAGAAGTACGCCGCGTCCTGCGTGCCGCCGGCGCCGTCCTCGACGAGGGGCCACGGCCGGGCGACCGTGCCGTGGTGCTCGTGCCCGTGTGGGGCACCACCGTCGCGGCGGCCGTCGCAGAGCTCGGCCTGCCCGCCGGCCGCACGCTCGGTGTCGATCCGCTCTCCCTGGACACGCCCCGGCGGGTGCTCGCCATGACGCCCGCCTCGGACCCCGACGCGGTACGCGACGCAAGGGCCGTGCTGGCCCGGTCCGACGACGCAGCCGCGCCGGTGTCCGTGTCCGTCGTGCGCGACACCGCCGGATCGGTCGCCCAGCGCCTGCTCGCCTCCATCGTCTCGGTCGCGGCGTCGATCGCCGAGCGCGCGATCGCCGCGCCCGCCGACATCGATCTCGCCGTCACCGCCGGCCTCGGCTACCCGCACGGTCCGCTCGCCTGGGGCGACCGGACCGGCGCGGCCCGGATGCTGGCGCTGCACCGCGCCCTGTACGGGACGACGGGCGATCCGCGCTACCGGCCGACGCGGTGGGTCACCGAACGGGCCCAGCTCGGCCTGCCCTTGACGGAGGCGGGCGCGGCGCCGCCGCATACGGCGGTGTGACGCCGATGCGCTACGACCCGGCCGGTGTGCCACCCGGGCGATCCGGGGCGCGGCGGACCTGCTGGGGGCTCGACGCCGGAGTCACCGGGCTCACCCCGGGCGACCCGTGGGGCACAGGACCCGCTCGGGGAGCTCGACGGCGGGGTCGCCCGGAGGCGTCGGACCAACGGCTCTTCGAGCGCTGAGCCGTTCCGCCCCGCAGGCCACCGCTGCCCGTCGGTGCCCTAGGCTTCCATGCCCATGGAGACAGGGGGGTCCGGCCGTAGCCGCGGGGCGTCGCGCGAACGGCCCGTCATACGTCGTGCGATCGTCGCCCTGCTGGCCGGGACAGCGGTTCCCGCCGTTCTGGGCGCGGTACTGATCGTCCTGCCGGGCGTGATCGTCGACCATGACCTCGCCGGGGCGAGCGTCGCCGCGCAGGACCGGCTCAAAGCGGTCAACGACGTCCGTACGACGCTGTTGCAGGCCGTCGGCGGAATGGTCCTGCTGTTCGGCGCGTACGCCACTTGGCGGCAACTGGGCGTCAGCCAGGCCGGCTTGCGCGCGACGCAGGAGGGCTACCTCACCGACCGGTTCAGCACGGCCGTCGACCAGCTCGGCAGCGACAAGCTGGAAACACGCATCGGCGGGCTCCACGCGCTGTGGCGGATCGCGGAGCACTCCGCCCGCGACCGCGAGGCCGTCATCTCCATCCAGGCCGCGTACCTGCGTACCCATCTGCCCTGGCCGCCCACCGGACCGCGGGCGCCGGCGGCGGACGTGCCCATCAACGACGTCGTGCCGCTGGAGGTCCGCGCCCCCGACGCGCAGGTGGCGCTCACCGGACTCGGCGTGCTGCTGATCCATCCGAGGGAACAGTCCTGGGTCAACCTCGGCGTCACGGACCTGCGCCGGGCCGACTGCGACGGGCTGTGGCTGCACGAGGTCAACCTCGACCGGTCCTGCATGGAGGCGGCCGGGCTGTACCACGCCAACCTGACGCAGGCGTCCCTCGTCTCGGTCGACCTGCGGCACGCCGACCTCAAGACGGCGATCCTGCGCCGGGCCCGCTGCGTCCTGGCCGACCTGCGGGGCGCGCGGCTGGTCGAGTCCGACCTGCGTGACGCGGACTTCACCGAGGCGGACCTGCGTGAGGCGAACCTCCGCAAGGCCGACGCGGGCGGCGCCGTGTTCCGCAGCGCCGACCTGCGCCTGGCCGACCTGCGCGGCACCGATCTGAGCACGGCCGACCTTCTTCAGACACGTCTGACCGGCGCCGTGGCGAGCGAGCGCACTCGCTGGCCCGCCGGCTTCGACCACGCGGCCGCCGGCGTGGTCGTCACCGAGGATCCCGGCCCGGAACCGCCGCCGCTGCTCCAGCCCTCCGGCATCACGACACAGCACCCGCCCCTGCGGTCCCTGCCCTGACGGTGACCGCCGTACGGGGACAGGCGCTCCGTCACGCCGGCTGGCGCGGCGCGTACGCCACCGGGTCGGCCAGGACGTCCTGGACGACGAGGGCCGCCGCCCCCCGGGCGGCGTCCGCCGCGGGGGAGGACGCCCGCAGGCGGGCGCTGGTCGGGGACCACAGGCCGGAGACGACGCGCGCCCCCAGCTCCGTGCCCGTCGGCGGGCCCAGCCACGGCATCAGGGGCCGGTAGACCCCGCCGAGCACGACCGCGTCCGGGTCGAAGAGGTTCACCGCGCCGGACAACGCCCGGCCCAGCGCCCTGCCCGCCCCGGACAGCGCGGCCAGCGCCGCGTCGTCGCCCGCCCGTGCACGGGCTTCCAGTTCCGCCATGCCCGCCGCGCCGGCGTTTTCGTCGAGGCCCGCCGCGCGCAGCAGCGCGGCCTGCCCGGCGTACTGCTCCAGGCAGCCGCGGGATCCGCACCGGCACAGCGGGCCGTCGTCCGAGACGGAGACATGACCGATCTCGCCGGCGAACCCGTTCGCCCCGCGCAGCAGTTCGCCGTCCAGCACCAGCGCGCCGCCGACCCCGATCTCACCCGTGAGGTACAGGAAGCTGCGCACGTCGCCGAGGCCGCCGAACCACAGCTCGGCGAGCGCGGCGAGGTTCGCCTCGTTCTCGGAGCGCACCGGCAGGGCGGGCAGGCCCGGCCGCAGCGCGGCGAGGGCCTCGGCGAACGGGGTCTCCGCGGGGACGGAGGTCCAGCCGAGGTTGGGCGCCTGCAGCACCGAGCCGCTGGAGATCAGGCCCGGCAGGGCCAGCTCCGCGCCGACCGGCCGCAGTTCCTGCTCCGTCGCCGACGCCAGAGCGCGGGCCGCGATCCGGGCGGCGCGGCCGAACACCTCCGCCGGTGCGGCGCCCCGGTTGTCCAGATGCTCCACGAGCCGCACCCGGTCGGTGCCGGCGAGGTCGACGACGCACACCGCGACGTAGTCGACGTTGATCTCCACGCCGATGCCCGCGAGGCCGGTGCGCGCGACCTTGAGCACCGTGCCCGGACGGCCCGCCTGGCCGCTGAACGTCTTGCCCGACTCGGACAGGAAGCCGCTCTCGATCAGCTGCTCGACCAGCGAGGAGACGGCGGCACGGGTCAGCCCCACGCGTGCGGCGACACCGGCGCGGGTGGCCTCGACCTGGTCGCGCACCGTGCGCAGGACCAGGCTGAGGTTGTGCCGGCGCACCGTCTCGCGGTCGGCCTTCGGCTCCATCGGAGTCCGGCCGCCCGTCCCGGCGCGGGTGCTGCCTGAGTGATTGCCGTTCATATTGCCGCTGAGCCTAGGCGATGCCTGTGACGTGCCGGTCGCCGATCCCCGCCGCGTCAGGCGTCGGCCGGGTCCGCCTCCCGCTCACCGCGCGGTTCCCGCGCGATGCGCAGCTCGTCGTCGCTCAGCGGCGGCCCGGTCAGCGGCTTCAGCGCCGGGCCGCGGAGCACCGCGAGCGCGATCTCCGGCTTCAGCAGGGAACCGGTCGGCGCGGACAGGGTCATCACGTCGAACAGGGCCTTGGCGACGAGTGGCCGTCCCGTCGCGGTGAGCATCAGCCGGTCGACGTAGTGCCGGAGCACCTTCGCCGCGGCGCCCGGGTCCTTGCCGATCGCCCCGGGATAGAGGATGTCCTGTCCTGTGGCCAGGTCCCACGCCGTGCCGACCGGCCCGGCGAGCGAACGCTGCACGCGGCGGGCGAGCCCGGGGGAGCCCATGCCGTGCAGGGCCAGCGCCCGCCGCAGCGCGAGGACGCCCTGGGCGGCGACCGACATGCCGTGCCCGTAGACGGGGTTGTACGTGGCGACCGAGTCGCCGACGGCGACGAAGCCCTCCGGCCAGTCGCGCAGCTTCTCGTAGTAGCGGCGGCGGTTGACGGTGCTCCGGGAGACGACGACGTCCGTCAGGGGTTCGGCATGGGCGATGAGCTCGGCGACGACGGGATGGCGGACGGAGCGGGCGAAGTCCTCGAACTCGTCGGCGGCGTTCGTGGGCTGTCCGCCACGCGTGCCGGACAGCGTCACCAGCCACCGGCCGCCCTCGACGGGCACGATCGTGGCCGTGCAGCCCGGCCTGGGCTCACGGGCGTCGGCCTGCACATTGACGACCGGGTACTCCTCCGAGCCCGCGGGGGCGCGGAAGATCCTGCTGGCGTAGGCGAGCCCGGAGTCGACCTTCTCCTCCCGGACCTCGCCGACGCCCAGCGCCTTCAGCCACTCGGGGGCCCGCGACCCCCGGCCGCTCGCGTCGACGACCAGGTCGGCGGGGAGCACCCGCTCGCCTGTCTCCTCGCCGCGCACCCGTACGCCGCTGACCCGGCCGGCGGCGCCTTCCAGGCCCAGCAGTTCGGTCCGCCGCAGGACGGTGACCCGCGGGCTCGTGAGCACCTGGTCCCGTACGACCCAGTCGAGCAGGTCCCGACTGCAGGCGATGAGGAACTGCATCTCCGGGAAGCGGCGGAACCAGCCCTGTGCCGACATCGACACCAGCCCGGTCGGCAGCGGGATCCGGCGGGCGCCCGCGGCGAGCCAGCGGTCCGTGGTGCCCGGCAGCAGCGACTCGATCGCCCGTGCCCCGCCCGACCACAGCAGGTGCGCGTGGTGCGCCTGGGGGAGGCTCCTGCGCGGTACCGGCCCCTCCGGCAGGACGTCGCGCTCGACGACCGTGACCTCCTCGGCGTATTCGCGAAGGACGCCGGCCGTCAGCATGCCGGCCAGGCCGCCGCCGATGACCACGGCTCTGCGCGGTCTGTTCCTGCTGGTTCTCACGGGATCGCTGCTCATAGGGTGCTGCTCTCTGACCTGGCCGTACGCAGGCGTGCTGCCGCGACGACGGGTGAATGACGCAGGGCGAGGGACATGCGCACCAGATCACGCGGTCCCGCGGCTGCGACGGAGGTGTAGGCCTCTGCCGACCTGACGATCCGCCCCTCGGGGTCGGCGGCGCGGGCCTGCAATGCCGCGGCGACCATCGCCGCGTCCGCGATCGCGTCCGCCTGCCTGGGGTCGGCCCCTTCGGCGACCGCCTGGTCGTAGGCGTTCGCCCGCAGGACGCGGTCGAAGTACGGGTCGAGCTGGAGCATGCCGTCGTGGATGTCGGACTCCCGCTGCGTCACCCGCAGCTCGACCGGAGACAGCCATGAGATCCGCACCGAGGGGCTGTGGTCCGGGGCGGCGGAACGCAGCTCGCGCCACAGCGTTCCGAGCCGCCGGTAGGCGGCCCAGGCGTGCCAGCTGTCGGACAGCCGCTGGCCCGCGAGCGGCAGCACGAAGCCGACGGCGCTCAGCAGCGCGCCGACCGAGGCGAGCGGCGGCGCGGCGAGCGTGGACAGGTGGTCCCAGTCGTGGCCGGCCCAGCGGGCGCCGACGGCGGACGACTTGGTGACTCCGTAGGCGAGGTTGAACAGCGATCCGACGACGATGGTCACCAGCCCGCCGCGGAGCCAGCCGCGGACCTTCAGCGACCAGCGCCAGCACAGCACGGTCATGCCCACGGCGGCGACGCTGTGGGCGGCCAGGTAGAGCGCGATCATCTCGCGCATGTACGGCGTCCTGGCGTAGTAGGTGTCCAGGTCCCGCAGGCGTTCCACCGGGGCGTCGCCCAGGGCGAAGAGCACGATGAGCGCCACGACGACGACGCTGTACGCGCCCATCCAGCGCAGGGAGATCCGGCGGGTCTCCTCGGGCGGTCCGCCGCGCCAGTTGACGAGGAGGACCAGGCAGGAGGCGCTGAACGCGGAGAGGATGCAGTAGACCAGCGGGGCCGAGATGTTGGGGACGCCGGTGATGCGGTTGACCTCGGCGATGGTCGGCGGTGCGGCGAAGAAGAACGTGGACGCGCCGAGCACGAGCAGGGCGCAGACGGACCGGAGGAGCGGGTCGCGCCAGTCGCGCCGCATTCCCGGGATTTTGAACGCGAGTGCGATTCCGAGGGCGGCTGCGGGGATGTAGTAGTCCGGTCCGTTCACGCCTCAGCCCTGTGGCCCGCGGTATCCCAGCGACGCCTCGATGCGGCCGGCCAGCCCGTCGCGCCGGACCGGGCCCCTTCCGTTCGAACCGGCCAGCCAGGCGCGGCACTTGCTGCCGAGCAGCAGGCCGAAGCTCTCGGCCTCGTTCTCCTCGGCCTGGTCGAAGCGGGTGCGGGCGGCGACCTTCAGGACGGTCGCCTGGAGGTCGGCCTCGTCGGACAGCAGCCGTGCGGCGACGGCGGCGCCCTCGACGTGGTGGCTGCAGTGCCCGGCCTTCATGTGCCACAGCTCGTGGCCGAGAATCACCAGCTGGTGGTCGGGAGCGGTGCGCTCCTCGATCACTACGAGGTCCTGCTCGGCCATGTCGAGCCACAGTCCGCTGGCGGTGCCCGGAGGGAAGGACGCCATGCGGTAACGCACGGGCCTGCCACGGCGTTTGCTCATGCCCTGGCACAGGGCGGAGTAGAGGTCCGCGGGTTCTGCCGGTGCGGGCAGATCGATTCCGCCGACCAGCTCGCCGCACAGCCGGCGCATCTCTTTGCCTATGCTCACCGTTCTCCCCTCCCCGTCAGAACCTGTTGAGACACGTACAAATCCAAGCCTGTCCGGAAATCAGGGCTCCGTGGGCGTGTCAGGCGCCGGTTTCACGCTCTCCAGAAGCATGTCGAGCCATTCGGTCACCTTGTCCCGGTGCTTGTCGGTGGGCAGTTGCGCCGCGCGCCAGGCGATGCCGCGTACGCCGTGGTCCTGGAGCAGCCGCTCCAGCGGGTCGCCGTCCCCCGCGTAGTCGTGCAGCAGACTCTGCTCCGTGCGCTGGAGGGCGCTGTCGAGCGCGTCGGCGTCGTCTGCGGTCAGGAACCCGGCGTGCACCTTGAAGAAGCGCTGGATCGCGTCACAGTGCTCCATCGTCGGCCGGCGGTCGCCGTTGATGAGCGCACCCGCCTGCTGGCGCGACATCCCCGCGCCGTCGGCGATCTCCTGCTGGGTGTACCGGCGGCCGTTTGCCTTGAGCCGGGTACGTCGCAGCAGGTCGAAGCGTTGCAGGAAACGCGCCTGGAGGTCCGGTTCGCCGGCCGGCCGTCCGTCGAGGAGGGCCCGCACGACGTCGGCGGGAACCCCCGACGCCTCGGACAGCTTCTGGACGTCGAAGACCTCGCTGTGGCTCATTCCGAGCTTGTCCGCAAGTTCGGCGACCCGGGCAACCGATGCCGCCAGAGGGCCTGTGGCCGTCGGACCCGGAACCGAGAAGCCGTCTGTCACCAGTAGGTCTCCTAGATCACGCGAGATAGCCCCGCATCCTATGGGGCTGCCGGAAGTTAACCCTATTCAGGTCACGACAGCCAAGGTCTTGCCACAGCTGTGGCGCGAATTGAGCGCTCAGCGGCGTGGAATGCCACGATAGTTGACATCCCCTTGTTCGCGGTAGCAGGATCGCCACGCGGTGTGAAGATCCAAAGGGTGCCGGCGCAGCGGGACTTGCGGCCGGCTCCGAGAAGGGTGGCGTTCTCGATGACACATGAGGCGGGCGTCGAACGCCGGGGTGTCCAAGGACGCCTCAGCCCCGTCGGCGCCGCGCGGGCCACGGCCCGTACGAAGAGGCTCGGGGACGCCCTCAAGCGACGCCGTGAGGAACTGGGCCTGAGCCTCGAGGAGGTCGCGGCCCGCCTCGGCATCACCGCCTACACCTACGCCACCTGGGAACGCACCCCGGGCCGGCAGTGGCCCGAGGACACGCTCTGCGCCCTGATCGACGCCCTGGAACTCAACGACCAGCAGGGCGGGCGGCTGCTGCGCCTCGCCGTCGACCGTGACGCGCCGGTGCAGTACGACTCCTTCGGCGGGGAGACACCCGTCAGGCCGTCAGGTCCGGTGCCGCCCTCACGTCCGGTGCGCCGCCCGGCGCCGTCCGGACCCGCCGCGCCGGTACCGCCGCCGGTGCCCGTCCGTCCGCCCGAGCCCAGGCCGCCGTCGCGGCCGGAGGAGCCCTCGGACCCCGGGACGCAGGCCTATCTGCGGGACTACGCCACGATGATGGACGCGGTGCCGCTGCCTTCCGTGCTCTTCGACCGGCACTGGGACGTCGCCCACGCCAACCCCGCCTTCGATGCCCTCTTCCGTGACATCGGACCCCACCCGACCGCCATGCCGGACCGCAACTTCCTGCGGTTCGTGCTCTTCCACCCCGACGCGCGCACGGTGCTCGGCGAGCACGAGACGAGCTGGTGCCTGCCGTTGATGGCGCAGCTGGCCGCGGCCCTCGACAAGCACGGCGACGACGATGCGCTTCAAGCCATTCGTGACGACATCGCCGACGACCCGATCATGGACGCCGCCTACCGGTGCGGGCTGCCGCACTGGATGAGCGCCGTGGGCGCGCTCGCGATCCACCACGACGGAGCCGTGCGGCCGGTGAACCATCCGGATCCGCGCTGGGGCCGCACCCAGTGCAGGATCATCGACGAGACGCCGACGACCCTGCGGGACAAGGAGTACACCCGGATGACGCTCGTCCTGAGGGAGAACCGGTCGAGCGCGGTGCCCGGCGTACGCCGGGGCAAGACCCACCTGCGGGCCGTCTCCGGCGGCTGACCGGAGGCCCAGGTCGTGCCGGTCCCGGCGCCGCCTCCGCGGTCGGCACCGAGGCCCGTCACCGGACCCTCCGTGCTCGGCACCGACGCACCTCCACGGCCGTCACCGGACCTTCCGTGCTCGGCACCGACGCACCTCCACGGCCGTCGCCGGAGGCACGTACGCGTAGCCGGCGAGTCCCGCAGCGACGTACCTCTGCTGCGGGAACGAGCAGCCCGGCTCGCCGCCGGCGCTGTCGGCCGAGACCGAAAAGC
>NZ_JBSGZJ010000161.1:0-14150 GCF_053610925.1 Streptomyces sp. NPDC054847
AACCGGCACGAGCGGCAGGCACACCGGTGATTTCCGGTGCCGAGAATCGTGACGCGCGGCGTCATTGGCCTCGACGGCGTGTCCTTCTTGCAACCCGTACGGCACCGGACATCCGCGTGCTGCTCGACGTACGTCTGGCGTCGACGGTCGCCGGGCCACCGTGTGAACCCCGATTTCCGGCGGCTGCCGGCGGCCGCTGAGGACGGCGGCAGTCCTCGTCCACATGTCACTCCCGGCGGGAGTTCGCGACCCCGGCCCGTGAGCGAGCGGGGGCGGGGAGCTGCCCCGCGACGATCGCGGCGAGCGAGAGGCCGAACCCCGCGAGCTGGACCGGCCCGAACGTCTCGCCGAGCAGGACCGCGCCGAGGACCGCGGCGACCAGCGGCGACAGCAGGACGAGCACCGCGACAGAGGTGACGGGCAGTGTCGTGATGCCGCGGAACCACAGGACATAGGCGGCCAGGCCGCCGACCAGACCCAGCCACAGGTAGCCGAGTGCGGCGGCCGGGTCGACGTGAGGAGGTGCCCCCTCCGCGAGGAAGGTGACGGGCACCAGGAACAGGCCTCCCGCGGTGAGCTGCCAGCCGGCGAAGGCGGTGGGACCGGCCTCGGCCGGGCGTCCCCAGCGCTTGGTGAGCGTCACCCCCAGCGCCATCGTGGCCGCGCTCGCCAGGCCCGCCACGACGCCGAGGCCGTCGAACGCCGCGTTCGGCCCGATCACCACCAGACCGACGCCCACGACCCCGGTCGCTCCCCAGAAGAGGCGCCACGCGGACAGGCCCTCGCGAAGGACCGGCACCGCGAGGACCGCGACGACGAGCGGCTGCGCGGCCGCCAGCGTGGCGGCGACACCTCCCGGCAGGCGTTCGGCCGCGATGAACAGAAGCGGGAAGAACAGCCCGATGTTCAGCACTCCGAGCACCGCGGCCTTCCACCACCACGCGCCACGCGGCAGCGTCCGGGTGATGGCCAGTGCGATCAGACCGGCGGGCAACGCGCGCAGGAGTCCCGCGAACAGGGGGTGTCCGGGCGGGAGGAGCTCGGTGGTGACGACATAGGTCGTGCCCCATGCCAGCGGAGCGAGCGCGGTCAGGACGCTCCGCGGCAGGTTTCCTCCACGGGAAACACTGCTGACACCGCTGCTGGTTCGGTCAAGGACTCTCTGTGCTCCTGGACTTGTCACACCCGCAGTCTCGTCCGGCTGCGATCAATGAGTCCAACACATGCTTGTCACTCCACCGATCTCGATTCACGATAGATCCATGGAGCTCCAGCAGATGCGCTACGTCATCGCCGTGGCCGAGACGAACAGCTTCACCCGCGCCGCCGAACGGTGTCATGTGGTCCAGTCCGCCCTCAGCCACCAGGTCGCCCGGCTGGAACAGGAACTCGGCGCGAGGCTCTTCGAGCGCACCAGCCGCCGGGTGCGGCTGACACCGGCCGGCGCGGCGTTCCTCCCCGCCGCCCGCCAGTGCCTGGACGCCGCCGAGCGCGCGGCCGCCGAGGTGGCCGCGGCTGTCGGCGAGGTACGCGGACGGCTCGCCGTGGGCCTGATCCCCACGGTCGCCGCGGTCGATGTCCCCGCCGCGCTGCGCGACTTCCGCGGGCGGTACCCGCACGTACGCATCGGCCTGCGCGTGGGCGCGAGCGACGACCTGGCCAAGCAGGTCGAGCAGGGGGTCATCGACGTGGCCTTCCTCGGGCTGCCGACCACGGCGCGGCCTCAGGGTGTCGCCGCCCACGAAATCGCCCGTGGCCGGCTCGTCGCCGTGGTCGCGCCGGACCACCCTCTCGCCGACGAACCGACGGTCGACCTGCGCAGGCTTTCTTCCGAGGTATTCGTGGACCTGCCGGCCGGAACGGCCGGCAGGATCCAGTCCGACCAGGCCTTCGCGGCCGCCGGTCTCAGCCGCGACGTCGCCTTCGAAGTGACCACCGCGGACTTCATGGCCCGACTGGTCGGGCAGGGCCTCGGCATCGCCATGCTCCCGGCCGCCTACGTGCCCCAGCTCACCGGCGTGACCACCATCGAGGTCTCCGACGCGCCGGCCCGCGTCGAATACGTCGTCTGGAACCGCGTCGGCCGAACGCCCGCGGCGACCGCCTTCCTCACCGTCCTCGACCGGACCGGCGCGGGCGGGGCGCCCGATCCGCCGCGGCGGCGACCGCCTCCGCTCAGTAGCGGAGGTCAGATCAGGAACGCCGCTCGCCGGCCTGCTCGGCCCTCGCCGCGTTCTTCTCCTTGATGCGGGCGGCTTCCTTGCGGACCTCGGCCTGGGTGGCGCGCTCCTGCCGCAGCCAGTCCGGCATCTCCCGCTTCAGCTCGTCGATCTGCTCCGTGGTCAGGGCCTCGGTGACTCCGCCCCGCGCGAGGCCGGCGATGGAGACGCCCAGCTTCGCCGCGACCACCGGCCGGGGGTGCGGCCCGTCGCGGCGCAGGTCCAGCAGCCACTGGGGCGGGTCGGCCTGCAGAGCATTGAGCTCGTTGCGCGAGACGACACCCTCCTGGAACTCGGTGGGTGTGGCCGGAAGGTACACACCCAGCTTCTTCGCCGCTGTCGCGGGCTTCATCGTCTGGGTGGTCTGGTGCGACGTCATGGTGTCAAGGGTATCGAGAGGTGTTCGATGCCTCTGACCACGACCGGTAACCTGGCGGAGTGACAGGCTCCGACACATCCCCTTCGTTCCGGCTCGCGTACGTCCCCGGCGTGACGCCGACCAAGTGGGTACGGATCTGGCACGAGCGGCTCCCGGACGTCCCGTTGACCCTCGTCGCCGTCTCCGCGGCCGAAGCTCCCGGGATGCTGCGAAGCGGCGACGCCGACGCCGGTTTCGTGCGGTCGCCGATCGACCGGACCGATCTCAGCGCGATCCCCCTCTACACCGAGACCACGGTGGTGGTGGTCCCGAAGGACCACGCCGTGGCCGCCGTCGACGAGGTGACCGCCGAGGACCTCGCCGAAGACATCGTCCTGCACCCCCTCGACGACACCCTCGAATGGGAGCGCCTGCCGGGGCTGCCCGCGATGGAGCGTCCCGCCTCGACGGCGGACGCCGTCGAACTGGTGGCGGCGGGAGTGGGAGTGCTCGTCGTGCCGCAGTCGCTGGCCCGGCTGCACCACCGCAAGGACCTCACCTACCGGCCGGTCTCCGACGCCCCGGTGTCGCGTGTCGCCCTGTCCTGGCCGGAGGACGGGACCACCGATCTCGTGGAGCAGTTCATCGGCATCGTCCGGGGCCGGACCGTCAACAGCTCACGCGGCCGCCCGGCCCAGGCACAGCCGAAGGGCAAGCGTCCCGAGGCGGGCGACGCACGGCGGAAGGCCACCGGCGCCAAGACCTCGGGCGGAAAGACGTCCGGTAAGTCGTCGGGCGGAAAGTCCTCGGGCGGCCGGACGGCGGGCAAGGCCGCGGGCAGCGCTGCCGGGAAGCGGCCGCGGAGCGGCTCCGCCGGTGCGAAGGGCAGCAGGCGCGGCAAGCCGCGCCGCAGCTCGTAGCGGACCGGCGAGCCGGCGGCGGCCGGGGCCGTCGGAGCACCCCCCGAGCGCTGACGCCGGTGCTGATGAAGGAGGACCTGGGGGTCATCGTGACCGTGATCGGCCTGCTCATCGCGCGGCGCGGCGCCCGCCCGCTCGGAATCGTCACGGCGGTGTGCGGTGTGGTCGGGACACTTCTGGCGATGACCCGGCGTTCAACCCGAGGCCGACCGCGAGGGTTTCGTGCTGCTCAACCGGCCGGGCCCGGCACCGAAACCGTAAAGCCGTAAAAGGCGGCAGGAAACGCGGCGTCGGCGCCGGCGGGCCGCGCCGGGGCCGCGTTCAGGCGACCGCCTCCAGGCGCAGGCTCCAGCGGCCGGGCACACCGGTCAGGGTCACCGTCGACAGCGGTCGGACGTCCACGTTCCAGTACATCGAGGGGTGCGCCCGCAGCGCGTACACGAAAGCGGCCCGGACCACTGCGGGCTCCGCGACGGCGACGATCGAGCCTCCGTCGTCCGCCGGGCGGGTGTCCAGCCAGCCCCCTATGCGGGAGATGAACGCGAGCAGCGGTTCCCCGCCGTGCGGCGCGCTGCGCGGGTCGCAGAGCCACGCGTCGACGGCGGCGGGCTCCCTGGCGGTGACCTCCGCGAGGGTGTAGCCGCGCCAGCGGCCCATGTCGCAGTCGCGCAGCGCGGGCTGTGCCAGGGGCGCGAAGCCCAGGGCCTCCCCAGTTGCCCGGCTGCGCGGCGTCGGCGAGCAGTAGCGAAGCTCCGCGGCGCTGAGCGGCACGAGTGCGTGGGCGGCGAGCTGCACTTCGTGCCAGCCCGCCTGGTCGAGCGGCCGGTCGTCGTCGAAGCGCTCGGTGAGCAGCGAGGACGTGCGCGCGGCGGCGATCAGTGTGACCCGGACACTCATGGCGTGATGGTGCTGGCCGAAGCCTCGCAGGTCAAGGGTTTCCCGTGGGCGGGCGCACCGGGAGAGCGCCGTACGGTTCCCCGGTGGCTCTCCGCTTCCTCCCCCGCCCGGCGCCGGCACCCGCGCGGTCGGGCCGCCGGACCGTGCGGATCGGTCCGGCTCACGTGAGGCACGGTCGCCGACGGTGAGGCCCGCCGCACCGACGAAGCAGCACCCACGCGAGTGCAGACGGTCCCCGGCCGTACGGCTTCAGCGCAGCACTTCGTCGCAGGCGGTACGCAGCCTGTGCACGCCTTCGGCGATCTCGGCCGCGCCGGCGACGCCCGCGAAGCTCACCCGCACGTGTCCGCCGGGGGGTTCGGCGGAGAAGTACGGACGGCCCGGCGCGACGGCGACGCCGGCGCGGAGGGCGGCGGCGACGAAGGCGGACTCCTCGCTGCCCTCCGGCAGCCGCAGCCACAGGTGGTAGCCGCCGGAGGGGATGTGGGGAAGGGCGAGGTCGGGCACCTGGAGCCGCAGCGCTGCGGTCATGGTGTCCCGTCGGCTCTTCAGTTCGGCGGCGACGCCGCGCAGATGACGGCTCCATGCGGGCGCGCCCACCAGCTCCAGGGCCGCTTCCTGGAGGGGGCGGGGAACGAAGAAACTGTCGACGACATGGATGGCGCGTAGCCGTTCGAGGACCGGGCCGCGGGCGGCGAGCATCCCCACCCGCAGGCTGGGCGAGGTCGCCTTGGTGAGCGAGCTCACGTGGACGACGACTCCGTCCTGGTCGTCGGCGACCAGCGGAGGCGGCAGCGGTCCCCCGTCCTCGTGGACGAGCCGGCGGGCGAAGTCGTCCTCGACGACGAACGCCCCGGCCTCCCGCGCGATGCGCAGAACGGCGCCACGCCGCGCGGGTGCCAGCACCGCACCGGTCGGGTTCTGGAACAGCGGCTGGCAGACGAGGACCCGCGCGCCGGTGGCCCGGAAGGCGGCGGTGAGCAGCTCGGGCCGGACACCTTCGGTGTCGAGCGGGACGGGAACGGGCCGCAGGCCGGCGGCGCGGGCGATGGCGAGCATGCCCGGATAGCTGGGCGACTCGACGAGGACGGGCGCGCCGGGCGGTGCGAGCGCCCGCAACGCGGTGGTCAGCGCCGACTGGCCGCCCGCGGTGACCAGTACGTCGGCGGCGGTGACGGAGCCGCCGAGACCGCGGGCGAACCATTCACGCAGTTCGGGGAGCCCGTCGGTGGGCGGACGGCCCCACGCTCCGGGACGCCGGCCGGCACGGGCGAGCGCGGCCGCCATGGCGCTCTCCGGCTGGAGGCCGGGGTGCAGGTAGCCGCCGTTGAACTCGACGACACCCGGCGGCGGGGCGGCGAGGGTGACGAGCACGCCGGAGGCGTCGACCGCCCGCGGCACGATCTCGGCCGCGGCGTCGGCGCTGAGGGCCACCTCCTGCCAGGAGGTGTCGCCCACGGGGCGCACGTCGGGCCGCGGCTCCGCCCGGTACACGCCGGCGCCGGGCCGGGTCACGACGAGACCTTCCGCGGCGAGCTGCGCGAGAGCGCGGGACACGGTCACCGGGGACACCCTGAAGCGCTCGACGAGGGCACGGCTCGACGGCAGCTTTCCACCCATCGGATAGCGGTCGAGCTCTGCTTTCAGCGACTGCGCCAATTCGGCCACACTGCTACGCTCTTGCATGACAGCACAGGATAGCGCTACCGGCACCGGCTCGATAGCGGTCAGCAGCGGCACACTTCTCGCCGCGCTGGGCGTCGTCGCCTTCTCCCTGACGTTCCCGTCCACGGTCTGGGGGCTCGAGAGTTTCGGCCCCTGGTCGCTGGTCGCCGTGCGCAGCGCTCTCGCCGCGACCATCGCGGGCACGTTCCTTCTGGCGCTCCGCGTCCCGCTGCCCGACCGCCGCCACTGGGCCTCCCTGGCGACGGTCGCCGCCGGCGTGGTGGTGGGTTTCCCGTTGCTGACGACGCTCGCGCTCCAGACTTCGACCTCGTCGCACGCCGCCGTGGTGGTCGGTCTGCTGCCCCTGACCACCGCCGCGTTCGCCGCACTGCGTACGGGCCGCCGGCCGTCCCGGACGTTCTGGGCCGCGGCGCTCGCGGGCGCCGCGGTCGTGATCGCGTTCACGGTGCAGCAGAGCGGCGGCGCGCTGCACACCGGAGATCTGTATCTGTTCGGCGCGCTGCTGGTGTGTGCCGCGGGCTACACGGAGGGCGGCCGGCTCGCGCGGCTGATGCCGGGCTGGCAGGTGATCGGCTGGGCCCTGATCCTCTGCCTGCCGCCGGCCGTCGCCGGATCGGCCGTCGCCCTGGTGTACGAGCCGGTCCACCTCGGTGTGCGCGGTGTGATCGGGCTGGTCTGGGTCGCCGCCGGATCCACGTTCTTCGGGCTGTACGTCTGGTACCGGGGCATGGCAGCCATCGGGATCGCCAGGGCCAGTCAGCTCCAGCTCGCCCAGCCGCTGCTGACGCTCGTCTGGTCGGTGCTGCTGCTGGGTGAGGAGCTCTCCCCCGCGGCGCCGCTCGCGGCCGTGGCCGTCCTGGTCTGCATCGCCGTCACCCAGCGTTCCCGTACCTGAGGCGCACCTGAGGCGCGGTGCACTCCCTCGGCCGTAGACTCGAGAAAACGGACAAACCCATAGATAGAGCCGCTCCGAGGAGGTCAGTCGCGATGCAAGCGAACGTGGGCGACACGCTGCTGGTGCACGGCAGGACCGTGGGCCAGCACGACAAGGTCGCCGAAGTCGTCGAGGTGCTGGGGTCCGAAGGCAATCCGCCGTTCCGCGTCCGCTTCGAGGACGGGCACGAAGCGCTGATGTCCCCCGGACCCGACACCGTCGTCAGGCACCACGAGAAGACCTGACGCCACCCGGCGCGTCAGGCCGGCGGCCGGACCCTGGTCGGGTAGTGGTCGGCCACCACCCTGGTCATCGCCCCGATCGGGTCCGCCACGACCTCCATCGCCGAGAAGTAGCAGTGCCCGCCGACCGCCGGGTACCGCTTCGCGTACGTCAGATGCCGCGAGAGCTCGGCCGGGTCGTGCCAGGCCTCCGGCTGGCCCGCCACGCCCACCTTGTACAGGGCCTCCCCGATGAAGAGGTCGACGCCGGTGCCGTCCGCGACCTCCGCCCACCAGGGCACGAGCGCCTCGTAGGCCGCGGGCGGGAAGCCCATGTTCCAGTAGACCTGGGGGACGACGTAGTCGATCCACCCCTCCCTGACCCAGCGGCGGGTGTCCGCGTGCAGGTCGTCGTAGGTCTGCACACCGGCCGCCGTACGGGACCCCAGCGGATCCGTTGTGGCGTTGCGCCATACGCCGAACGGGCTGATCCCGAAGCGGACGTGCTTCTTCGCGGTCTTGATCCGGGCCGCCATCTCCCGCACCAGCCGGTTGATGTTGTCGCGCCGCCAGGCAGCCTTGTCGGCGAACCCGTCGCCGTACCGGGCGAAGGTCGCGTCGTCGTCGAAGACCTGGTCGGGCACCGGATACGGGTAGAAGTAGTCGTCGAAGTGGACGGCGTCGATGTCGTAGCGGACCACCGCGTCCATCATCGCGTCCTCGACGAAGCGCCGGACCTCCGGGATGCCCGGGTCGTAGTAGAGCTTCCCGCCGTACGCGACGATCCAGTCCGGGTGCAGCCGGGCGGGATGATTCTCGACGAGACGAGAGGGGTCGGTGTGACTGGCCACCCGGTACGGATTGAACCAGGCATGCAGCTCCAGCCCTCGCCGGTGGGCCTCCCGCACGGCCGTGCCGAGCGGGTCCCAGCCCGGGTCCTGCCCCTGGGCCCCGGTCAGATACTGGCTCCACGGCTCGTGCGGCGACGGCCACAGCGCGTCCGCCGTGGGCCGCACCTGGAGGACCACGGCGTTCAGCCGGCGCTCCACGGCGGTGTCGAAGTAGGCGAGCAGCTCCGCTCGCTGCCGGTCGGCCGTGAGGCCGGGCCGGGAGGGCCAGTCACGGTTGCCCACGGTGGCGAGCCACATCCCGCGGAACTCGCGCCCGGATCGGCGGCCGCGCCCCCGTCCGTGGGACGCCGCCGCGGGGACTCGGGCCGCCGCGTCACCGGCTGTCGCGAACGCGGCGAGCGCCCCCGCAGCCGTCACCACGAACCCTCTTCTGCCGATTCGCCCCATATTTCCACCCCTGTCGGGCTCGGTGTCCGCCGTCGTATCCGCAGAGCATGCCCGCCCCGGGCGCTCGGCCACCCACGCGTTCGGAGTAACGTCGGGGCGTCGGGCGGGCGCCGGAACCATACGGGGGACCTGCCGACAGAAAGATCAGCGAAAGGCACGAGGTGACGGACTCAATGGCCGACATTGCACGCGTCGGAGTGGTGGGTTGCGGCCAGATGGGCGCGGGCATCGCGGAGGTGTGCGCCCGCAGCGGCCTCGAGGTGAAGGTGGCCGAGACCACGGGCGAGGCCCTGGAGATCGGTCGCACCCGGTTGTTCAACTCCCTCTCCAAGGCCGCCGAACGCGGCAAGATCACGGACGAGGAGCGGGACGCCACCCTGGACAGGCTGAGCTTCACGACCGACCTCGGGGAGTTCGCCGACCGCGATCTCGTCATCGAGGCCGTGGTGGAGAACGAGCAGGTCAAGACGGAGATCTTCCAGGTGCTGGACCAGGTGGTGACGCGTCAGGACGCGATCCTCGCCTCCAACACCTCCTCGATCCCGCTGGTGAAGCTGGCCGTCGCGACCTCCCGTCCGGACCAGGTCATCGGCATCCACTTCTTCAACCCGGCCCCGGTGCAGAGGCTCGTCGAGCTGATCCCGGCGCTGACCACCTCCGAGGAGACCATCAAGCGCTCGGAGGCCGTGGTGCAGCAGGTGCTGGACAAGCACCCGATCCGCGCCCAGGACCGCTCGGGCTTCGTGGTCAACGCGCTGCTCATCCCGTACCTCCTCTCGGCGATCCGGATGTTCGAGTCCGGCATCGCGTCGCGCGAGGACATCGACAACGGCATGGAGATGGGCTGCGCTCATCCCATGGGCCCGCTGAAGCTGTCCGACCTGATCGGCCTCGACACCGTGGCCTCGGTCGCCGACAGCATGTACACGGAGTACAAGGAGCCGCTGTACGCCGCTCCCCCGCTGCTCCAGCGGATGGTGGACGCGGGCCGGCTCGGCCGCAAGACGGGCTCTGGCTTCTACACGTACTCCTGAACCCCGCCACCGAGCCGGCACTCCTGAACCGCCACCGAGCCGGCCCGGCGTCAGGTGAGCCGCAGGTGGTGCAGCATCAGCAGCCCGGCCGCCATCGCGGCGGCCGGGACCTCGCCCCGGGCGATCATGTCGGGCACCAGCTTCAGCGGTATCCACTCGCGGCGCGAGGACTCGAAGTCGTCCTCCGGGTGCCCCGTGTAGGCGGCCTCCTCGGCCCAGTAGATGTGGTGGCGGGCGTCGGTGAGGCCGTTGGACGGCTCCACTGTCATCAGGTGCTGGAGGGGACCGGGCCGCCAGCCCGTCTCCTCCTCCATCTCCCTCGCCGCCGCTGCCGCCACGTCCTCGCCGTCCTCGACGACGCCCGCGGCGAGTTCCCAGCCCCAGCTGTCGGTGATGAAACGGTGCCGCCACAGCATCAGCACCTCGTTGGCGTCGTTGACCACGGTCGCGACGGCGACGGGGCGGAGACGGATCAGGAAATGGTCCAGGTGCCGGCCGTCGGGCAGCTCGACATCCGCGAGGTTGACCCTGAACCACCGGTTCTCGTACACGGTTTGTTCGCTCAAGTTCGTCCACTGCACGTTTCTGCCACCTTCCGACAAGTAGATGGCCAACATGGCAGCAGGAGCTCGGTCAGAGGGGAACGCGGAGCGCACCGTCGATGAGTTCTGCGGCCTCCTCCGCACCGGCGCAGCCGCTCGCCGCCAGGTGCTCGCGCACCGCCCGCATCCGGTCCCTCAGCCGCTGCGACTCCATCCCCCGGGCACGTTCCACCATCTCCGCAGCCGTCCGCGCCGCACGGTCCACCTCGCCCTGGCGCAGCTCGATCTGGCTGAGCATGGCGAGCCGGTGCACCCGGCCACGGTCGTGCGCCGGCGTGCCGACGGCGGCAGCCGCGTGCTCCCTCGCCGCCGCCAGCTCCCCCAGACCGAGCAGCGCCTCCGCCACCTGGACGTTGACCAGACCCGGCTGGACGTAACCGGTCTCGTCCGGCTCGTGGCCGGGACGGATCCGCTCGGCCTCCGACTCGGCACGCGCGATGCAGCGCCGCGCGCTCGGTCCGTCCCCCAGGTGCGCGTACGCCTTGGCCTGCATCGCGTACAGGTCGGCAGCCAGCGCCGGAGTGATCCGCCGGCCCGCCGTCCGCAGCGCCGCCTCCGCGAAGGCGACCGCCTGGCGGTGCTCCGACATGAACAGCGACTGGTTGACCAGCAGCGCGATCACATACGCGCCGAGCCCCCGGTCACCGCTCGCCTTGGCCAGCCGCAGTGCCTGATGGAAGTAGCGCTGCGCCGGGCCCTGCGCGTCGGAGTCGTAGGCGCAGATGCCGGCCACCGCCACCAAACCACCGGCGGCGCGGTGCAGTTGGCGGCCGAGAGCGTCGCCGTACGAGCCGCGCAGAAGCGGCGCCGTCTCCGCGTGGAGGAAGCCGACGACACGCGAGCGGGTCGCGATGCCGCCGGCGCGCCGGTACATCAACTCGTAGTGCGCGCGGGCGGATCTGAGCATCTGTATGTCGGACATGTCGACGCGGGTGCAGCCGTCGCGTGAGACGTCCGAGTCCTCCGGCGGGTTCTCCCACTCCCACACCGGCATCACCGCGGGAGTGCCGGTGACCGCGGGCGCACCCGCGTCCCCGGACCGCTGCTGGGCGTCGAAGCGCCACAGGGCGGTGGCCCGCTCCACGAACCCGGACAGGGACGAACCCCGGGGCGAGGCGGGCGCGTCCGGTACGCCGAGCCCCACGTCGTCGAGAGTGACCGCACGCTGCAACCGCTCCGCGAGCACCTCGCAGATCAGATCGGGAACCCGGCCGCGGGGCCGTTGGCCCTTCAACCACCGTGCCACCGCGGTGTGTTCGTAGCGCAACGACAGACCCCTGGCCGAGCCCGCCCGGTTGACGCGGGCGGCGAGGCCCGCGTGGGAGAAGCCCGCCTCTTCGAGCAGGGCGTCGAGAAGGGTGTTCGGCTGCACGGCCACCTCCGGTGACTTGCGTCCGCTCAGGGTAGTGGAGACCGTTTCGCACGGGGTGTGAAACAAGTGCGCTTTTCCACGCCTTGCGTGCGCTCCCGGCGTGCGGCCGGGGCCGGTTGACTGAACTGCCTCTCACAGAGGCGGCCGGGCCGCCGGCTCCCCCTCGTACAGTGCGGCGGCCCCGATCGCGTCGTCCGTCCTGCTGATCTGCCCGACACTCCGCGGCAGGGCGGGCGACGCCGGCCGCGGGCGGCCCGGCCGGTCCATCGGACCCTTACCGGCCCGCCCCTCGCACGGCGCGGACCGGCTTCCCCCTCCGGCCCGCGCCGTTTCGCGTCGCGGGGCGGGTGGGGGTGGCAGTGGGGGCGGTCCGGACCCGGCCCGGCTTCTCCAGCGCATGTTTCTGTGCTGTGCTGGAGGAGTCGGGCAGGGTCCGTCATCTCGCGGCCGACAGCGGTCGATGCGGCAGTCGCGAGCCCGTGGTGAAGCGCCGGGCGGTCGCAGCGGGCGGCGGAACGGCCTCCTGGGAGGAATTCCATGCTGCACCGCCACATTGCCGCCCCCTCGCCGGCACAGTCGGGCAACCTCCTGCCGCGGCGTGATCTCGCTGCCGCCTGGATCCTCATGGCCCTGCTCGCCGCGTCGGCATGGGTACTCACTGTCGCCCAGTCCCACGACATGGCCATGGAGCCGGGAACCATGGGTCTGGCGCTGCCGCTCTTCCTGCTGCTGTGGGTGACCATGATGGTCGCCATGATGTTCCCGTCCATGGCGCCGGTGGCGATCACCTGGGCGCGGGCGATCGGCCGGCAGTCGGCCGGCGCCGCCCGCGCTGCTCGGATCGCCCAGTTCGCCGGGGGCTATCTGATCGCCTGGACGGCATTCGGTCTGGTCGCGTACGGGGCATTGGCAGCGACCGCGACGCTGGTGGACGGCCGTCCCGAGGCAGGTCGCTGGCTGGGTGCCGCCGCGTTCCTGCTCGCGGGGCTGTACCAGTTCGGGCCGCTGAAGCGCGTATGTCTGCTGCACTGCCGCAATCCGCTCTCGCACCTCGTCCGGTACGCGCGCTTCCGGCCGTGGGCCCGCGATCTGCGCGTGGGGGCGCATCACGGGCTCTACTGTGTGGGCTGCTGCTGGGGCCTGATGATCGTCCTCCTCCCGCTCGGCGTGATGAACGTGGCGGCCATGGCCGCCCTGGCGGCGGTCATCTTCCTGGAGAAGCTGTGGCGGTGGGGCCCATGGCTCACCTGGGCGGTCGGCATCGCCTTCCTGGTCCTGGCCGCACTCGCACCCTTCCAGGAATGGCTGCTGCCCGGCCTCCACATGTCCGAGCCCGCGATGTAGCCGTTTTCCTCCTGGGCCGGTAGGGCGCACTCTGGAATGGAGGCCGCTTCCCGAACCCGAGAGCGGGCTCGGGACACCCGGTCTCGCCACTCCCAGTGAGCTCGTACGGGCTCGTCAGGAGGGAAGCGAGATGACTGAACAGGCCACCACCGGTACGCGCTGGCACCTGACCGGCGACTGGTTCGACGTGTGCAAGTGCGCCATTCCGTGCCCCTGCACGTTCGCCCAGCCCCCCACCTACGGCGACTGCGAGGGCGTGCTGGCCTGGCACATCCGGGAAGGCACCTTCGGCGACGTGCGGCTGGACGATCTCAACGTGCTGATGCTCGGCTCCTTCGTCGGCAACGCATGGGCCCGCGAGCACACCGACGCGTACGCCGCGGTGTTCTTCGACGAGCGCGCCGACGAGCGGCAGCGCGCCGCCCTTCAGAGCATCTTCGGCGGTGAGGCGGGCGGATGGCCCGCGGAGTTCGGTGAGATGTTCGGCCCCGAGATGCGGGGCATGGAGTTCGCTCCCATCCGGATCGAGATCGACGAGGACCTGGGCGCCTGGCGCGCGGAGATCCCCGGGCGGGTGACGGCACGCGCCGAGGCGCTGACCGGGCCGACCACTCCGGAGGGCGCACGTGTACAGGTGCACAACCCACCCGGCGCCGAGGTCGGGCCCGGCCAGATCGCGACCTGGGGACGGGCCACCACCGACCGCGCCGACGCCTATGGCTTCACCTGGGAGCGCTCGGGGAAGTCGAGCAAGCACTTCCCCTTCGACTGGAGCGGCCCGGACGAACAGTCCGGCTGAAGCGGCGCGATCGTCGGTCTCCGCGAGACCCCAGGGCGGCTGGCTGTCCAAGGCGCACGACCGGATGTGCGCTCGCCCCTGCCGGCGCGGCCCGCCGGAGGCCGGAACCGTCATGCCGGCACCGCTGCGCGCCTAGGGGCGCCCGGCCGACCTGACCGGGGATGGGGCCGGTGCCTCACGGCTGGAAGCACTACTACTGGATGTCCGGCGAGGTGGCGGCGTTGCGCGATGACGTGATCGACGTGCTGGTCGCGCATCCCGTCCCGGTCGCCTCGCCCCCGTCGCACACGCTGGTCTTCCGCTCGGGGGCGATCCGTCCCCGCGCCTGAGGACGCCCCGGCGACCCGCACCGCGTCGCGGCCACGCGATCGACGTCAACGGCGCGTGACCGCCCAAGGAACCGGTGGCCGGCCGGGCGAGAAGTCGGAAGGGCCCGCCGCAGGCGCCACCCTGCCCCGCCACGCGG
>NZ_JBSGZJ010000162.1:0-14140 GCF_053610925.1 Streptomyces sp. NPDC054847
GTACGGGGCCCGGGGCTTGCCCCGGTTTCGGGAAGGGGCGGGGAGGGGAACGGCCCCGCGCAGCGGCCACCCGCCCCGCCCCCCACCGTCACAGGCGGGACAGCTCCTCCACCAGGTCGTCCAGCCCCAGCGACCCCTGCGAGAGCGCCGCCATGTGCCACGCCTTCGCGTCGAACGCCTCCCCGTGCGCCCGGCGCGCGTTCTCGCGGCCCAGCAGCCAGGCCCGTTCGCCGAGCTTGTAGCCGATGGCCTGGGCCGGCATCGACAGGTACCGGGTGAGTTCGCTCTCCACGAAGTCCGCCGGCCGGCCGCTGTGCATGCCGAAGAACTCCTGCGCCAGGTCCGGTGTCCAGCGCTCGCCCGGGTGGAACGGCGAGTCCGCCGGGATCTCCAGCTCGAGGTGCATGCCGATGTCGACGATGACCCGGCACGCACGCATCATCTGGGCGTCCAGGTAGCCGAGGCGGCGTTCCGCGTCCTTGAGGAAGCCCAGCTCGTCCATCAGGCGTTCCGCGTACAGCGCCCAGCCTTCGGCGTTCGCGCTCACCTGTCCGACGGAGGACTGGTAGCGGGAGAGCCGGTCGGCGACATGGGCCCACTGGGCGAGCTGGAGGTGGTGGCCGGGGACGCCCTCGTGGTACCAGGTCGACACCAGGTCGTAGACGGGGAACCGGGTCGCTCCCATCGTGGGCAGCCAGGTCTGGCCCGGCCGGGAGAAGTCCTCCGACGGTGCCGTGTAGTACGGCGCGGCGGCTCCTCCTGGCGGTGCGATACGGGACTCCACCCTCCGTACCCGCTCGGCGAGTTCGAAGTGGGTGCCGTCGAGCGCCTCGATCGCCTCGTCCATCAGCTGCTGGAGCCAGACCCGCACCTCCTCCTCGCCCTCGATGTGCTCGCCGTGCACGTCGAGGTGGGCCAGCGCCTCCCAGGGGCCCGCGCCCGGAAGGATCTTCTCCGCTTCCTTCTTCATCTCGCCGAGCAGCCGGTGGTATTCGGACCAGCCGTAGGCGTAGGCCTCGTCGAGGTCGAGGTCGGTGCCGTTGAAGTAGCGGGACCAGCGGGCGTATCGCTCGCGGCCGACGGTGTCGGGGGCGTCCGCCACGGCGGGGGCGTACACGTCGCGCATCCAGTCGCGCAGTTCCGCCACGGACCGGGTCGCGGCACCGGCGGCGACGTCCAGTTCGAGGCGGAGCGCGGCGGGGCCGGCGGACGCGAACTCCTCGAACCAGCCGCGGCCGGTGCCGCCGCCGCTCCATTCCGTCAGCTGCTCGATGAAGGTGGCCGTGGCCCGTGGGCCGCCGTACAGCTTCTTCTCGAGGCCGAGCGCGAGGGACTCCCGGTAGCCCTCCAGCGCCCGGGGGACGGCGCGCAGCCGCTCGGCGATCGCCGCCCAGTCCTCCTCGGTCTCCGCCGGAGTGACGGTGAAGGTCTCGCGGACCGTGTGGGCGGGGGAGTGGATGTTGCTGACGGCGCGCAGGCTCTCCTCCGCGTCGTGGACGGCGAGTTCGGCGGTGAGGCGCTCGCGCAGCAGCCGTCCGCAGCGGCGCTCGACGTCACTGCCGGCGCCCGGCAGCTTCTCCGCGTCGTCGAGCCGGGCCAGGGTCTCGCGGGCGAGGTCGGCGAGCGCTTGGGTCCCCGCGGGCGAGAAGTCGGGGAGGAGCCCTGAACTTTCCTTGATTCCCAGATAGGTACCGAGGGCCGGATCGAGTTCGATGAGTGCGTCGACGTAGGCGTCGGCGACCTGACGGGGCAGCGGGCTGCTGGAAGTGTCTGGCATGGGGCCATCCTCGTACGAAGACGTGCCCCTCGTCACCACCAATGGCGCCCGGTCGCCTGACATCCGGCTCGAAGTGGATCATCCGCCCGTGGGTGCCGCCGGGGGCAGCAGCGGCCCGCACTCCCACTGCTGGAAGATCAAGCGGGTCTCGACCCTGGCCACCTCGCGCTGCGAGGTGAACTCGTCGATCACCAGGCGCTGAAGATCCGCCATGTCGGTCACCGCGACGTGGACGAGGTAGTCGTCGGGGCCGGTGAGATGGAACAGCGCCAGGGACTCCGGAAGCGCGCGGATGCGTTCGACGAACGGGCCGATCAGTTCCCGCCGGTGCGGCCGTACCTGGACCGACAGCAGCGCCTGGAGCCCCCTGCCCAGCCGTGCCGGGTCGAGCGCGAGGCGGTGCCCGAGGATGACGCCGGAGCGGCGCAGCCTGGTGACCCGGTCCAGACAGGTCGAGGCGGCCACGCCGATCTCCGCCGCGAGGTCCCGGTACGTGGTCCGGGCGTCGTTCTGAAGCAGGCGGAGAATCTGGAGATCGATCGGGTCCAGTGCGACAGAATCAGCCATTTGCCGAACGTAGCACGGAGAAGATCCGCTACCTCCCGGTAACTGTTCACAGTGCGGCCATGGAGAACGCAGCCTCGGCCGCGCCCGTGACCCGGGCCCTGGCCACCGATGCCGTGCACGCAGGACGCGAGGATCTCGCGGAGCTCGGCCTGCACGCCCCGCCGATCGACCTGTCGACCACCTACCCGTCGTACGACGCCGCCGGCGAGGCCGCGCGGATCGACGCGTTCGCCACGACCGGAGCCCGGCCGGAGGGTCCGCCCGTCTACGCACGGCTGGACAACCCCACCACCGCCCGGTTCGAGACGGCGCTCGCCAAGCTCGAGGGCACGGAGAGCGCCGTCGCCTTCGCCAGCGGCATGGCGGCCCTGACCGCCGTGCTGCTGGTGCGGGCGAGCATGGGCCTGCGTCACGTCGTCGCCGTCCGGCCGTTGTACGGCTGCAGCGACCATCTGCTGAACGCCGGACTCCTCGGCACCGAGGTCACCTGGACCGACCCGGCCGGCATCGCCGACGCCCTGCGGCCCGACACCGGACTGGTCATGGTCGAGACCCCGGCCAACCCGACGCTCGCCGAAGTGGACCTGCGGGCCGTACGGCACGCCTGCGGCTCGGTGCCGCTGCTCGTCGACAACACCTTCGCCACCCCCGTGCTCCAGCGCCCCGCGGAAGAAGGCGCCCGGCTGGTCCTGCACAGCGCCACCAAGTACCTCGGCGGCCACGGCGACGTGATGGGCGGTGTCGTCGCCTGCGACGAGGAGTTCGCCCGCAAGCTGCGCCAGGTCCGCTTCGCGACCGGCGGCGTGCTGCACCCGATGGCCGGATACCTGCTGCTGCGCGGGCTGTCGACGCTGCCGGTGCGGGTGCGGGCCGCGTCCACCACGGCCGCCGACCTCGCCCGAAGGCTCACCACCGACCCGCGGGTCGCCCGGGTCCACTACCCGAGCATCGGCGGGGCGATGGTCTCCTTCGAGGTGTACGGGGACCCGCACGACGTGATCGCCGGGGTACGGCTGATCACGCCGGCGGTGAGCCTCGGCAGCGTCGACACCCTGATCCAGCACCCGGCTTCCATCAGCCACCGCATCGTCGATGTGAACGACCGGCGCTCGGCCGGCGTCAGCGACCGGTTGCTGAGGATGTCGGTCGGACTCGAGGACGTCGAGGACCTGTGGCGGGACCTGACGGAGGCGCTCAGCGCTCGCCCTGCCCGGTCCGTTCCGTCCGCTCGGAGCGGGAGCGCGGACGACCGGGAGCCGCATCCAGTCGGGCGGTGACCACCAGGGTCCCCTCCTCGATCTGGTAGTCGAGGGGCAGGCCGAGGCCGCGCATGGCGGCGACCATCGCGGTGTTCGACGACCGGGTGACGGCGTACACGCTGTCGCAGCCCGCCTCGGCCGCCATGTCCGTCAGCCGCTCGAGCAGTTGCGAGCCGATGCCGCGGCGCTGCCAGTCGTCCTCGACGAGCAGCGCCACCTCGGTCTCGTCGCCGTCCCACAGCAGGTGGCCGAGGGCGACGAGCCGGCCGGAGGCCGTCTCCACCGCCAGGGTCCGGCCGAAACGCGGGCTCAGCAGGTGGTTGAGGTAGCGGTCCGCGTCCCGGACGGGGCCGTGGTAGCGCATCTCGAGCGTCCGGGCGGAGCACCGTTCGTGCATGGCGAGAGCGGCGTCCACATCGTCCTGGTCGGCGCGGCGCACGGAGATCTCGTTGCCCTCGGGGAGGGTGAGGATGTCCTGGCTGCGGGGGACGCGGGGACCGAGGCGCGCGTCGAGCTCGACGAGGGCGCGGGCGCGGGCGAACTCGGTGGGGGTGAAGGGCAGATAGGCGCGTTCGACGATGATCGCGCCGCCGTTCGGGTCACGCAGGTGCATCACCGTCTCCTCGAGGACGCCCTCGACCGGGGGCATCTCGCCGGTGGCGCGGCCCGTGGGGGAGACGGCCGGGCGGGACCGGATGGTGCAGCGGCCGAGCAGCTGCCGGAGCGCCAGAGGCAGTTCGGCGGCGTCCAGGGCGGTACGGGTGGCGAGGCCGAGCACCCGGGTGGGCGTGTCGACGAGGTCGTGCGCGTCGGCGCGCTCCGTCCAGGTGCCGCTGCCGCCGGCCGCGGCGACCTCGCGGGTGAGCTGCGGGGCCTGAAGGGACGCGGGGGCCCGCAGCAGGAACTCGTCGACCGTCCCGTCGGCCAGGGGATGGGTCTGCAGGGTCAGGATGTCCACGTCGAGGCGGGCCAGGGCGTTGCACAGGGCGGCGAGGCTGCCGGGGGTGTCCTGGACGGTGGTGCGCATCCGCCACAGGGTGGTCCCGCGGGGGCTCTGCTCCCCGGCTGTCTCCCGGGACGCGGCGGGGGCCTGGGCGTCCGCCGCGTCCGGAGGCGGCGCATGACTGTGGCGCCTTGCCCACCATGTGTGGAACGTGGCCGTCGCGGCCAGCGCCACCGCCGAGGCGATGAGCAGGAACGGCCCGTCGGGAGTGTGCCCGATCAGTTTGGCGATGGTGTCGGCGACCGCGACGGCGGTGAACATGGCGGCCAGTTCGACGAGGTCCCGCCGCCAGTGGTGCGGACGGCGGGCGCTCTTCGCGGAAGTCACATCTGTCATGGCTTCACTGTGACCGACCGGTGTTGCGTGATCACGAACGCTTTGTGACTGATGGGTTAAGCGCCGATCTGGAGCGCTATCGGCCGGTTTTGGCCGATTCTGGCGTGCACTGTTCGCTTCCATGGTGCAACACGTACCGGTTTCCGCTCCGGCGCGCGTCCGCAGGACCCGCGCCGGACTCCGTCACTGGCCGACACGCCCAGGCTGAAGTGTCTTGGTGAAGAGCACGGTTCCGCCCTCCGCGCGCAGCCGCACCGTCAGCTCGCCGCTGTCGCCGTCGATGTCGACCTCCCCGAAGTACTGCGGGGACTCCATCGGTGACACGTTCGCCCGCTGCGGCGCCTGCACGAAGACCCGGTCGGGGCCGAACGTCCCGTCCAGCGTGTTCGCCGGAAATCCGCCGGCGGCCAGCGGCCCCGAGACGAACTCCCAGAACGGCGCAAAGTCCTTGAAGGCCGCGCGCTCGGGGGCGTAGCGCTGGGCCGAGGTGTAGTGCACATCGGCGGTCAGCCACACGGTGCCGGTGATCCGGCGGTGCTTGATGTGCCGCAGCAGTTCGGCGATCTGCAGCTCACGCCCCAGCGGCGCGCCCGGATCGCCCTGCGCCACGGCTTCGAAGTTCGCGGAGCCGTCCGGCACCACGAGCCCGAGCGGCATGTCGGCGGCGATCACCTTCCACACCGCGTTCGACCGGTCCAGCTCCCGCTTCAGCCACGCGAGCTGCCCGGCGCCGAGGATGCCCTCGCCCCCGTCCGCCTGCCGGTTCGGCGAGTTGGCGTCGCGGTAGGTGCGCATGTCGAGGACGAACACGTCCAGCAGCGGACCGTGGCGGACCACCCGGTGCATGCGGCCCTCGCTGCCGTCCCCGGCGGCGGAGAGCGTGCTGACGGGGAAGTACTCGGCGAACGCCCGCATCGAACGCCGGGCGAGGACGTCCACGTCCTTCTCGCTGTACCGGGCGTCGTCGAGGATCTGCCCCGGGTACCAGTTGTTGCGCACCTCGTGGTCGTCCCACTGCACGATCGTCGGCACCTGCGCGTTGAACCGGCGGACGTTCTCGTCCAGCAGGTTGTACCGGAAGTTGCCCCGGTACTCGTCGAGCGTCTCGGCGACCTTGGACTTCTCCTCCGTGACCACGTTGCGCCACACCCGCCCGTCCGGGAGCGTCACGCTCGGCACGAGCGGACCGTCCGCGTACACGGTGTCCCCGCTGCACAGGAAGAAGTCCGGGTCCAGCCGGCGCATCTCCTCGTACGCCCGGTAGCCGCCGATGTCGGGGTTGATGCCCCAGCCCTGCCCGGCGATGTCGCCCGACCACAGGAACCGCACGCCGCGCCGTCGGTTCGCCGGCGCGGTACGGAACGTCCCGTACACCGCCTCGCCGGTACGCCGGTGGTCGTCCGGGTCGGCGAGCGTCACCCGGTAGTGCACCTGCTCGCCGGCCGGCAGGCCCCGCAGCGCCGTCGTCCCCGTGAAGTCCGTCCCGGGGCCGAGCAGTGGCCCGTGCCACCTGCGGGCACGCCGGAACGACCCGGTGGCGGACGTCTCCACGATCATCCGCGCGGGCCGGTCGGAACGCACCCACACCAGCCCGGAGGTGGCCGTGACGTCACCGGTCTGCACGCCCCAGGCCGCACGCGGCCGTCCGGACAGCGCAAGCGCCGGAGCCGCGCCCACGGCGGGCAGCGCCAGCGCCGCGGACGCGGCCACCGTGCCGCGCAGGACGGAACGGCGGGCGGGGGGAGAACTCTGCGGGGTCTGTGACATTGCTGCGCCTCCATGCGGTTCGGCCGGTGTGCCGAGCCATGCCTAGCGGCAGGCCGAGTCCGTTGCGCGAACTCCGGGTGAACGGCGTGCCGCGTCCCCCTGGGGGTCGTGGCCGTCACAACGGGACAGGAACAACGGCATGGAGCCTCGAAAGCAGATGTCGGTGGGTTCGGGCGCGTCCCGGGTCGCTCTCGGAACGCTCGTCATCCTCCTGGTGCTCACGCCCGGCGGTGACATCCGTCTGTGGTGGGTCTACTTCCTGATCGCCGCGGGCGCGGGGGTGCTCGCGTACGTCGGACTGTTCATGGCGCTCCGCCGCCGGCAGCAGCCCTGACGCGAAGCGCCGCCGCCCCGTCCGCCGGGTCGGTCCGCCGCGCCGCGGCTCCGGTTCTAGCCCTTGGCCGCCGCGGCCGGCTCGGGCTCGAAGTCCCACGAACCGCGCTTGAACAGGGGCCGGAAGTCGGGGTGGTCCTCCCAGTGCCGGGCGAGGCCCACCAGCTGGTCCCAGTGGTGAGCCAGCGTCTGGTCGATGACGCGGCGCAACTCCGGGTCGGCCCCGGCGCGTTGGTCGCAGATCCCCTTCACGGCCGCCGCGCTCTTGACGGCACCGCTCAGCGCGCGCAGGGCACGCGAGGTGTCGTCCATGCCGAAGCCGTGGTCACTGCCGTTCTCCGGATCGAAGAGCGGCCGGAGCCGGTCCTCGAGGAACGAGGTGATATCCGAGAAGTGCTGCTGGTCCATCACGGCTCCGTTTCCGCCCCGCCGCCGTCGGGCGAGCGGGGTCATTCACTCGTCTCCCGCGCGGGTGTGCCGCCGCGGGGCATGGTCATTCTCCATGCCGCGGGGTGCGCCCGGTTCACCGCCGGCTGCCGTCCGCCGGACCTCGCCGCGATGGCCCGCCGTGCGGCGCGGGACCGGATACGGCGTGCCGGTGACCGACGCCACCGGCCGGCTCAGGCGCTGCCGTCGAGCAGCACCCGCGCCACCAGCGCCGGGTCGTCGCTCATCGGGACGTGCCCGCAGCCGGGCAGCCTGACGAGGCGTGCGCGGGGGATCACGTACTTGGCCCGGACGCCCTGGCGGCGCAGCAGCAGCCGGTCCTTGGTGCCCCAGCCGATGGTGACGGGAACGTCGCGGATGTCGTCGCGGAACAGCACACCGCCGCCGGCCGCGAGCGTCTCGTGGAAGCCGGTCGCCCCGCGCAGGGCGCGCGTCTCCGCGACGGCGGCCTCGGGCGAACGGCGGCCCGGCCGCGCGTAGATGGTGCTCACCAGCGCCGTACGCCCCACCGCCGACCGGGACAGCCGCTCGATCACCGGCAGCGGCAGGGACCGTGCGCCCACCCGCATGGCCCTCAGGGTGGTGAAGGCGTAGCGTCGCTCCGCCTCGGACCAGAATCCGGCGGGGGAGAGCGCGGTCACCGAGCGGACCAGCTTCTCGCGGCCCAGTTCGAGGGCGAGCAGCCCTCCGAGGGAATTACCGGCGACGTGGGGCCGCTCGACCCCGAGAGCCCGGCAGAACGCGCCGAGCACCGTCGAGACCGTCGCCAGGTCGTACGGGAGGCCGTCCGGCAGCGCGGGTGAGGCGCCGAAGCCCGGCAGGTCGACCGCGATCACGTCGCGGTCGGCGGCGAGTATCCCCATCACCGGCTCCCAGGCCTGCCAGTGGTGACCGATGCCGTGGAGCAGCAGCAGCGGCTCGCCGGCGCCCCTGCGCTCGTAGGTGACGGACAGCGTGCGGCTGCCCCGGGCGGTCTCGACGGAGAACGAGATCTCTGCGGCCATGACTGCACGCTCCCTGCGCTGGGATAGACAGGCTGTCAGTAACAATTACCGTTCAGTAGCTTGGAGTTCAAGGGGCGGGCTCAGGTCGAGGGGGCATCGGTGGTGCCGCCCCGTCCCATGACCGGTCCTGCCACGAGCCGCCGTTCGGGACCGGACCGTCCCCCACGCGCCGATGTAGCGCGCGCCGCACAGGAACCTGCTGGACAGCGGGCCCGCCGTCGGCTGGGATTGACGGGTGGCAACAGACACCGTGACCGACCTCTTCGAAGAACACCGGCCCGTGCTGACCGGCGTGGCCTACCGCATGCTCGGCCGGATCGCCGACGCGGAGGACGTGGTGCAGGAGGCCTGGCTGCGCTGGTCGTCCGACCGGCGCGACGACGTGAAGGAGCCGCGCGGCTACCTCGTACGGATCACCACCCGCCTCGCGATCGACCGGCTGCGGCACGTCAAGTCGCGCCGGGAGTCCTACGTCGGGCCGTGGCTGCCGGAGCCGATCGTCACCGACTTCGGCCCCTCGGTCCCCGACACGGCGGAACGGGCGGTGCTCGCCGAATCCGTGTCGCTCGCCGTGCTCGTGGTCCTCGAGTCCCTGTCCCCGCTGGAGCGGGCGGTGTTCGTGCTCCGCGAGGCGTTCGGCTTCCCGTACGCCGAGATCGCCACCACGCTCGAGAAGTCGGAGGCGGCCGTACGCCAACTCGCCGGGCGCGCGCGCAAGCACGTGGACGAGCGCAAGCACCGGTTCGATGTGGACCCCGCCGAATGCCGTGACCTCACGGAGCGGTTCCTGTCCGCCGCCTCGGGCGGTGATCTGGAGGGGCTGCTCTCCATCCTCGCCCCGGACGTGCGGCTGGTCGGCGACAGCGGCGGCAAGACCAAGGCGCCTCTTCGCGTCATGCAGAGCGCGGACAAGGTCGGACGCTTCGTCGTCGCGATCTCGCAGCAGCCGGTTCCGGACGCGGAGGTCCGTTTCGTCGAGGCCAACGGCGCACCGGCGATCCTCATCCTGTCCGGGGGCAAGCCGGACACCGTCATGCAGATGGAGGTGCTGGACGGGCGCATCCAATGCGTCTACATCGTCCGGAACCCTGACAAACTCGCCGCCTTCGCCGGGCCTGACAAGGACTGAGACTCCTTCTTCGCACGTCGGACCCCGTGGCCGTTATCCGGTCGCGGGGTCTTGTGCTGCCCCGCGGCTCTCAGTACGAAGGCCGCGTGAACGCTGTGCGAATCCGTTCCGCTGCGCAGCGTGACAGCCGCAGGATTGGTCTTGACCAAGTCGGAGGCCCGTCCTATGGTCGCAGGGATAGTGCAGGAACCTTTAATAAACAAGGGCGCGGAAAAGCCGCCGCTGACACGGCGATTGCGGAGGATCAGGGTGGGGACCACGCAGCTGGAACCGGTGCAGGAGCCCAAGTACTGGCACCTGAAGACCGTGCTTGCCGAGGCGCTCGACACCGACTTCACCGTCGGCGAGATCCTGCCGAACGAACGCGACCTCGCCGCCCGCTTCGGTGTCGCCCGCGCCACCCTCAGGCAGGCTCTCGAGCAGCTCGAGCTCGAAGGCCGCCTCCAGCGCCGCCGCGGCGTCGGAACGACCGTCGCCCCGCCGCGCGTGGGCGTCGACGTGACCACCTCGCGCCAGGACTGGCCCGGCACCGGACACGACGCCTGGCAGGCGGCCGAGTGCACCGTGGCCGTGCCGTCGGCGGCCGTGGCCCGGCTGCTCGACACCGAGGCGGACGAAGAGGTGCACACCGTGCGCCGGCTGAGGGTGAACCACGGCCAGCCCGTCGCCGCCGAACTGCTCTACGTGCCGTCCTCGTCGGTGCCCGACCTCCCCGCCATCGAGGCGCCCTCCGGTCCGGCCCTCGCCCGCAGCGTCCTGCGCGAACTCCAGCGCCTCGACCTCGAGGGCCAGGACCGCGCCGTCGAGCTCGGCTCCGCCGGTGCCGTCGACGCCAGAGAGCTGGACCGGCTGCCCGGCGCGCCGGTCCTCGTCGTCACCACCCGGTACTTCTCCGCAGGGCGCACCGCCGCGGTGTCCGTCGCGACGTACCGCGCCGACACCTGCCGCCTCACCTTCGGCGACACCGGGGACGTCGAGATCAGCCACGACGGTCAGCAGCGCCGCGCGTCCTGACCACCGGACCGGCCCGCCGCGACACCCGCCGCGGGCCGGGTCGGGCGAACGTCCCGCGCACCACGCAGACGTGCCCAGGCCCGCCGCCGTCACTCAGCGGCGGGCCGTCACCGTGCCCTCGACGGCGAAGAGCTGCTCCTCCACGTGGTCCAGCGCCAGCCGCAGCGCGCCGGTCGCCACCGCGGCCTCGCCCAGCAGGGACAGTGCCACCCGCGGCGGCCGGAGGCAGTACCGCGCCAGCTCGTCGCGCAGCGGAGGCAGCACCCCGTCCAGGCCGGCGGCCCAGCCGCCGATCACGACCAGTTCCGGATCGAGCGCCAGCACCAGCGCCGCCACGTCGTGCACCAGGCGCTTGTTGAACCGCTCGACGGCCGCCAGCGCGCCCTTGTCGCCGCTCTTGGCCAGGGCGAAGACGTCCGCCACCGCCTGCTCGTCCAACGGGTGCAGCGGCTCCCCGGTCGTCGACAGCAGCTTCTCGGGCGTCTCGTCGCGGCCCAGCAGGTGCAGCGCGCCGATCTCTCCCGCCGCCCCGCCGTAACCGCGGTGCAGCCGCCCGCCGATGAGCGATCCCGCGCCGGGACTGAGACCGGCGAGCACGAACACGATGTCGTCGGAGTCCGTCGCCGCGCCCTTCCAGTGCTCGGCGACGGCCGCCGCGTTCGCGTCGTTCTCCACCAGCACCGGGCAGCGGAACGACCTGCGCAGCCGCTCGCCCAGCGGAAGCCCCGTCCAGCCCGGCAGCGCCGTGGAGAGCCGTACGGTCCCGTCCGCCTCCACGATCCCCGGTGAGCCGACGCCCACCGCACGCAGACCGCTGCGTGCCACACCGGTCCGCCGCAGCAGGTCGGCGACGACCGCCCGGACCCGCTCCAGCCGGTCGTCGGCGCCGGCCCGCTCGGAGACGTCCCGCGAACCGGCCCCGATGATGCGCCCGTCGAGCCCCGACAGCAGCGCCGCCACCCGGTGCGCCCCGATCTCGATGCCCAGCAGATGCCCGGCCTCCGCCCGGAACCTGAACCGCCGCGCGGGCCGCCCCTGCTTGCGGGCCTCACCCTCCTCGGGGACGAACTCGACGACCAGCCCCGTCTCGATCAGCCCTTCCACCACACCCTCGACCGTCGGCCGCGACAGTCCGGTGATCCTGGTCAGGTCGGTGAGCGTGGGGGCGTCGGCGCCCCGCAGTGAATGCAGTACCACCGCGGAGTTGATGCGCCGCAGCAGCGACGGGTCCCCGCCGGTCAGCCGCCCCACGTGTGTCCTCCCAGTTCGCGCCCGTGTTGGCCGGATCGTACTCGCTGCGGGCGCGCGTCGCGCCACGGGACCGGGACGGGCAGCCGGGGAGCGGGTGACGGTGTGCCAACTGTCAGTGGCGGCAGGTTCAATGGAGTCATGACCACGGCACAGCACCTCGCTGCGATCGACCTGCTGCGCGGCCGGGCGTTCCCGGCACAGCGCGGCAGGTCGGAGTTCGGCGACAGCGGGCCCGGCTACCACCTGGCGGAGCTGCGCACGCCGGCGGACGGCCTGGACGCGGCGGAGCGGGCGGCCGGCCGGTCGCGCGAGCCGTACGAGGCGGAGTGCGAGGCGCTGGTGGGCGCGTTGAGCAGCCGCTGGGGGGAGGGCCAGTGGTTCGCTCTGTGGTCGGTGTTCATCGGGACGATCTGCGGAGAGGCGATCCCTCATCCGTGGGGGGAGTTGAGCCACCGCGTCGAGGATCTGCACCTCTGGCGCGTCGAGGGCCATTGGATAGCGGTGGGCGTCTCACGCGCCGAAGGCGAGGACGAGCACCGGTTGATCGCCGTCGTCACCGACGTCGACCCGCCCTAAAGACAATCGTCCCATGGCACGCCACCCCCGCCTCTGAGCGAGACGGGGGTGACGGCGGCTCAGCGGCCGACGGCGCAGGCGTCGCCGTTCAGTGTGAACCGAGGTGGCGGCGAGGCGTCACCGGTGTGGTCGGCCAGGTACCCCAGGGTGATGCTCGCGCCCGGAGCGATGTCGGCGTTGTACGGGGCATTGGCCGCCGCGATCGTGTTGCTTCCCTGGGTCAGGTCGGTGTTCCAGTCGGAGACGACTCTCTGCCCGAGGGCCAGCGGGAACGCGAGCGTCCAGCCGCTCACCGTCGTGCTGCCGGTGTTCGTGACGGTGAGGTCGACCGTCGTTCCGGTGCCCCACGTCTTCACGGTGCGGTCCACACGGCAGGTGGGTTCCTCCCGCTGGAACGACACGCGGTGCAGCCCGCCCGGCAGGTCGTTGACCACGTAGAACTCCCCGTCGACAGTCGTGCCGATCGACGTCACCTGGGTCGGCATCTCCCCGATCTCGGCCTGTTCGTAGCCGCCGCTGCCGTCGGGGCGCAGAGCCCAGACCGTGGAGGAGCAGTAGTCGGTGGCGATGTAGGTGCCGCCGACCAGGTCGGCGTACTGCCGGCCCCGGTAGACGTGCCCGCCGATGACCGAGCAGCCGCCGGTGTAGGGCGAGTATGTGAAGACCGGTTCCGTGTCTGTCCCGCCGGGCGCGCAGTGGCCTCCTTCGAATCTCTCCAGGCCCTCGTAGCAGGACCAGCCGAGGTTCAGCCCTCCCTGCCCGGGCGGGAGGTGGTCGATCTCCTCCCATCGGCCCTGGCCGACGTCGCCGATCCACAGGGAGCCGTCGGCGCCGTCGAAGGAGAACCGCCACGGGTTGCGCAGCCCGTACAGCCAGATCTCCTCACGGGCGCCGGGAGTGTCCACGAAGGGGTTGTCGGCGGGGACGCAGTAGGGAAGCGCGCCGCAGGCACGGCTCACGTCGATGCGCAGAATCTTGCCCAGCAGAGTGTCCAGCCGCTGGCCGGACGTGAAGGGGTCGCCGGAGCCGCCGCCGTCTCCGATGCTCCAGTACAGGTTGCCTTCGGGGCCGAACGCCAGCTGTCCGCCGTTGTGGTTGCTGTACTCGGCGTGTTCCTGGGAGAGCAGGACCTCGAGGCGGGACTCGTCGAGCCGGTAGCGGGCGAGCGTGACCGCGCCGTCGGGGAGGGCCGTGTAGGCCAGGTACAGGTCCTGGCTGTCGGCGAAGTCGGGCGGGAGGGCGATGCCGAGCAGGCCGCGTTCGTTGCCCGATTGGTCCACGGCCGACGTGATGTCGATCAGCGGTGTACGGTCCAGGCCGGTGTCCGGGTGGTAGACGCGGACGGTTCCGGGCTTCTCGGTGATGAACAGCCTGCCCGTGCCGTCGTCGGGTGCGGTCAGGGCGGTGGGCCGTCTCAGCCCCGATGCCACCTGGGTGGTGGTCGCGCTCAGCGACGGCAGAGGCACGGGCGCGGCGTCCGCCGCCGCTCCCGTCCGGGGTGGCGCGGCCTCCGCTGTGGTGGAGAGGGCCGCCGCGGACGGGGGCGTGGCGGCGGGCAGCAGGGTGAGAGCGGTCAGCGCGAGGGCGAGCAGAAGGGGCCCTGCCCAGCGGCGTCTTGGCATGTCGGCTCCAGTGACGAGGATGCGTGGTCCGGTCGGTGGGCAGGTCGCCGTGCGG
>NZ_JBSGZJ010000163.1:0-14122 GCF_053610925.1 Streptomyces sp. NPDC054847
GGGCCGGCTCTCCCGCACCCGCCGGCACCGCCGCCGGACGCGGCTCAACGGCCGGATCCTGCGCCGGTGGTGTGTCAGGCGCCGGCTCTTGCGGCACCCTGTCGCCCTGCGTATCCAAGAGGCTCCCCCCACGAGGCCTGAGGCACGGATTCCGTATCCGCGCACACAGCTGACCCTCATCGGGTGATCCGGGTTGTACGGCCGCGCATTACAGTTCGGCATATGGCGAACAAGCTCGTGATCAAGGTGACCGCAGGTGCCGACGCACCCGAGCGCTGCTCCCAGGCCTTCACGGTCGCGGCCGTGGCCGCGGCCAGCGGGGTGGAGGTCTCGCTCTGGCTAACCGGGGAGTCCTCCTGGTTCGCGCTGCCGGGGCGGGCGGCCGAGTTCGAGCTGCCGCATGCCGCGCCGCTGCCCGAGCTGATCGAGTCCATCCAGGCGAACGGGAAGATCACGCTGTGCACCCAGTGCGCGGCACGGCGGGACATCACGGAGAAGGACACGCTCGAGGGCGTGCGGATCGCGGGCGCGCAGGTGTTCGTCAGCGAGATCATGCCGGAGGGTGTGCAGGCCCTGGTCTACTGACCGCGCCCCGCTTCACGCCGGCCCCGCCTACTGGTGCGGCCGGCGCCTGCCGTCGAGCTCGTCCCACCACTCGTCGGACTTCGGGTCGCCCGAAGGGTCGTCCCACCAGCGGTCTTCCGGGCCGCGCCGGTTGGCGATCACGGCGGCGACCGGCGGGATGACCATGGCGACGACGCACATGGCCACCGCCGCGGGCACGGACCACAGCCGCACCACGGCCCAGGCGGCGACGAAGAGGAACAGGCAGCCGCCCATCAGCAGGAAGTAGACGTGCCGACGCCTGGCGTACATACCCCCAGCGTACGACCGAAGGGCCGCACCTCGGTCCCGGTAGCGTCCAACCCCCAGGATGTGCGGCCCTTCGGCCTGTCAATGACTCAGACGGCGATGGCGACCTCGGAGAGGCCCCCCGTCTGGGCGACGACCGTACGGTCCGCCGTGCCGCCGGGCACGAGCGCGCGTACGGTCCACGTGCCCTCGGCCGCGTAGAAGCGGAACTGTCCGGTCGCCGAGGTCGGGACCTCGGCGGTGAACTCGCCGGTCGAGTCCAGGAGACGGACGTAGCCCGTCACCGGCTCGCCGTCGCGGGTCACCTGACCCTGGATCGTGGTCTCACCGGGCTTGATCGTCGAGGCGTCGGGGCCGCCGGCCTGCGCTCCACACATGCTGTTCTCCAGAAAAGGTCGGGGCGGATTACTTGTTGGCGCCGAGCTCGATCGGCACGCCGACGAGGGAGCCGTACTCGGTCCACGAGCCGTCGTAGTTCTTGACGTTCTCCTGGCCGAGCAGCTCGTGCAGCACGAACCAGGTCAGCGCGGAGCGCTCGCCGATGCGGCAGTACGCGATGGTGTCCTTCGACAGGTCGACCTGCTCGTCCTCGTAGAGGGCCTTGAGCTCCTCGTCGGACTTGAAGGTGCCGTCGTCGTTGGCGTTCTTCGACCACGGGATGTTGCGGGCGCTGGGCACGTGGCCGGGACGCTGCGACTGCTCCTGCGGGAGGTGCGCCGGGGCGAGCAGCTTGCCGCTGAACTCGTCGGGCGAACGCACGTCGACCAGGTTCTGGTTGCCGATCGCGGCGACGACGTCGTCGCGGAAGGCGCGGATGGAGGTGTCCTGGGCCTTGGCCTTGTACTCGGTCGCCGGACGCGCGGGGACCTCGGCGACCAGGTCACGGGAGTCGAGCTCCCACTTCTTGCGGCCGCCGTCGAGCAGACGGACGTCGCCGTGGCCGTAGAGCTTGAAGTACCAGAAGGCGTAGGAGGCGAACCAGTTGTTGTTGCCGCCGTAGAGCACGACGGTGGAGTCGTTCGCGATGCCCTTCGCCGACAGGAGCTTCTCGAAGCCCTCCTGGTCGATGAAGTCACGGCGGACCGGGTCCTGGAGGTCCTTGGTCCAGTCGATCCGGATCGCGTTCCTGATGTGGTTCTTGTCGTAGGCCGAGGTGTCCTCGTCGACCTCGACGATGACGACCTTCGGGTCGTCGAGGTGGGCCTCGACCCAGTCGGCGTCTACAAGGACGTCGCTGCGGCTCATGGTTGTTCTCCTCCGGGGCAGTGTGCGGCGGTGGTGCGCGAGGGGTTGTGCGCGAGAGGTGTGCGGGTACGCGAAAGAGCGTCGATCAGCACGGGGCGGCCCTGACATGGAGGTCGAAGGGCCCGGGGATACGGGGCAGTGCTCCCGCTCAGACAGTGCGACAGAGCATGGCGGCGACGCGGCACAGGTCTACTGCCCGCCGCTTCGTGAGATCCGCCTGTCGCTGCTTCATGGGACCGATCGTAGGGACGAGTCGGTGGCCATGTCACCGGTGTGTCGTATGTTGAGACGCGATCGTCCACTATCTGGTATGTGTGCCGCGCCCCGGGCGGTCTGGGGCGTCCGGGAGGCGAGCAGCGTCCCGCGGGCATCTGCACAGCGGACACAGCCGTCTCACCATTCGGTGCGGCCCTTGTCCGGCCACGCCCCCGGTCCGGCGCGACCACGCCCGCTCCGCCGCGCCCCGGCCAGGCGCGGCCGGGTCCGGCGCCCTCCCGGCTCGGCCCACTCGGCTCAGGCCCCTCGGCTCAGGCCTTCCGGCTCAGCCCGCGAGCCGGACGTCCTTGCCGGCGACCGTGATCACGACACCGTCCGGCCCTGCCTCGACCTTCTGGAGCTTCAGCCCCGCCGGCAGCCCGCCCAGCTTCCGGTCGAAGTCCGTCTTCTCGCGGATCTCGCCCTCGAGCCCGGGGATGCCCTCACCCGGGACCTTGTCGGCGCGCACCCGGATCGTGTCCCCGTCGACGATGCTCACCGTGGACACGACGCTGCGCGTGACCTTCCCGAACAGCGGCAGCGTCACCGAGCCGGTGACCTTCACCTTGCCGTTCTCGCCGTACGCGACGGTGACACCGTCGTCGGCGGCCTCCGTGAGGTCCTCGTAGCTGATGCGGGCGGTGCCCTCGGCACGGGCGGCCGTGGCGCTCGAATACCCCTCGGCAACCCGGACGTCGAACAGGTCGGCGGTCATCTCCTCGATCCGCACCGGACGGCCCGCCGCGCTGGTCCGGATCCCGTCGAGCTTGATCTCGACCTCGTCGAACTCGCTGTCCATCGCCTGCGTCAGGAAGGGGAATCCCTTGATGGACACGGCCGTCGAGTCGGCCGTCCCCTCCTGGAGCCTGATCCGCTCCGCCGCCTCCGACTCGGCCATGTTGAGCGCGATCCGGTCCGCGGCGACGAACAGGCCGCCGAGGACGACGGCGATGACGATCAGTATTCGCAGTGCACGCATGTGTTCGGTGTCCCCCACCCCTGTCCGGCCCCGCCCGAGCCGGTCGGGACGACGCCTGCGCAGTGATCGACGTCCGGCGGCCGCCGATGGTTCCGAACCTGCCCCCCGTGCGGGCGGCTATGCGAGCGCGCGGCCGATCAGGTAGACGGCGGGGGCGGCCGCGGTCAGCGGAAGCGCCACACCGGCGGTCATGTGGACGAAGCGGGAGGGGTAGTCGTAGCTCGCCACCCGCAGACCGATCAGGGCGCATCCGCCCGCGGCCAGACCGAGCAGCGCGCCCCCGGAGCCCATGCCGGTGAGGTCTCCGCCCGCGATGCCGGCGCCCGCCGCCGCCGCGAGCGACAGCACGACGGAGACCACTCCACCCAGCGGCAGCGCACGGACCGTCGTGGCGACGGCGACGGCGATCGCGCCGACCACAACGGCGTCGCCGTCGGCGGCGAGATGCCCGGCGGCCAGGACGGCGAACGCCGCGGAGGCGACCGTCGCCATGAGGCCGTACATCCTCTCGTCGGCCCCGGCATGACTGCGCAGTTGCAGCACGAGCGTCAGCAGTACCCACACACCGAGGGTGCCGATGATCGCGGCGGGCGCGTTCCCGTCGCCGGAGGCGAGGAGCGCGGCGTCGGCCGCGAGGCCGCCGAGGAACGCGAGTGCGATGCCCTGCCTGGCCGGCCACATGCCGTTCAGGCGGAACCAGCCGGCCGCGGTGACGGCCTGGAGCAGCACCAGCGGCACGAGCAGCGCGTACGGGCCGACGGCCGCGCCGCCGGCGAGCAGCAGCGCGAGCACGGCGGTCAGGCCGGCGGACTGCATGCCCGGCGCGATGATCGGCGACCGCCCCTCGGCGCGGGCGCGCTGGGCGTCCGTGATCCGGGCATTGCCGCCGACCGTGGGCGAGCTGTATCCGGCCGGGGCCTCGGGCGCCGGCTCCGCCACGGGGGCGGGCGCGCTCGGGTACGCGGCCGAAGCGTGGGCGGGAGCGTGCGGAACGGGCACCTCGGGCGGCAGCGGCAGACCCGCGGCGGCGGGCACCGGCGGCAGGTACGCCGTGTCGGCCGCCCCCGGAGCGGACGCCTGCTGCTGCGGCTGCGGCTCGGGCCCGGCCCAGGCACCGTCGGCCCCGGCGGCCGGGTACGCACCGGGCTGCACGACCGGCTGGTACTGGGTGTCCCAGGTCTCGCCCTGCCAGGTCTGCGTCTCGCCCGGGTCCCGGTACGGCTGCTGCCGGTACGGGTCGTCATGGCCCGCCGGCTGCTGCTGCCGGTAGGCGTCCTCGTACCCCGCCGGCTGCTGCTGCCCGTACGCGTCCCCGTAGGACGGATGCGGCTGCTGCCCGTACGGATACTGCTGGTCGCTGCTCATGCTGTGCGGTTCACCCTCCTGCGAACGGCGGAAGCACCTCGACCGTGCCGCCCTCGGCAAGCCGTACGGTCTCATGACCGCGGGTCCCGACGGGGTCACCGTCGACGAGGAACGAGCAGCGCAGCAGTACGCGCGTCAGCTCCCCGGGGTGCCTGACCCGTACCGCCTCCAGGGCCTCCGCGAGCGTCTCCGCCGCGTAGGGCTCCTCCGCGATGCCGGCCGCCGCCTTGGCCGCGGCCCAGTAGCGGATGGTTCCCGCTGCCATAGCGGCACTCCTTTCGTCTCCGTGCGCGCCGCTCACCATGATGGGCTATCGGCCGGTGAGCCATTCCCCCAGGCGGCGCAGCAGCGCCTCGTCCGCCGCGTTCTCCGCGTGCCCCATGCCCGGCTCGAGCCACAACTCGGCCGCCCCTTCCGCCGCAGCGGCCAGCATCCGGGGGTGGTCGAGCGGGAAGTACGGGTCGCGGTCGCCGTGCACGACGAGCAGCGGCGTCGGCGCGATCAGCGGCACGGACTCGGCCGGGGAGAGCGGCACCGGGTCCCAGTCCCGGTGGTGGATACGGGTGCGGAACCCGTACCGCCCGACGATCCGGCCGGCCGGACGCGTGACCACCCAGTGCAGCCGCCGCATCGGCGCCGTGCCGCGGTAGTACCAGCGGGCGGGGGCGCTCACCGAGACGACCGCGTCCGTGCGTGCCTCCGTGCGCCCCTCGTGCATCCGGGCGCCGTACAGCGCCGCGTGCCGCAGCACCACCGAGCCGCCCATGGAGAAGCCGACGGTCACCACCCGGGTGTGCCCGAGCGACCGGGCCCACTCCACGGCGGCGGCAAGATCCAGCACCTCGCGGTCGCCGACGGTGGAACGCCCGCCGGAGCGGCCGTGGCCGCGGAAGGAGAAGGTCACCACCCCCGCGTACCGGGAGAAGGTCCGTGCCGCGCGGCGCACCGCGGGCCGGTCGACCGAGCCGGTGAAACCGTGCGCGACGACGACGGCGGTGCCGGTGGGGCCGCTCGCACAAGGCTCGTAGCGGGCTTCGATCCGGACACCGTCGGATGTCAGAAGAGTGGCGCCCTGAGGGCGCCGAGAGATCCTTGACACGTCCACAGTGTGAAATCGGCCCTCTCGCGCAGAACTCATGTGGGCTATTCTGCTGCGAGAGGATCCGGGCAATGCAGCCCCCGGATCCTTTTGTGTTTTCCGGCCATTGTTACAGGCTGGTGAACAAAGCCTCACAAAGGCTCTCGGGCGCGAGAGAGCCGCGTACGAAGCAGTGCACGTCCTCGCAGGGACCGAGGAGGAACCGACGTCATGGACGAGCGAACCGACGAGCGACCCCAGCACGCCGAACACACGACGATCAGGGCAGGTGGGACACGATGAGCTCCCTGCTGCTCCTCACCAATGCCCTCCAGCCGTCGACGGAGGTGCTCCCCGCCCTCGGACTGCTTCTGCACAACGTACGGGTGGCACCGGCGGAAGGGCCGGCCCTCGTCGACACCCCCGGTGCCGACGTGATCCTCGTCGACGGCCGCCGCGACCTGCCGCAGGTGCGGTCGCTGTGCCAGCTGCTGCGGTCCACCGGGCCCGGCTGTCCGCTCGTCCTCGTCGTGACCGAGGGCGGCCTCGCGGCCGTCACCGCCGACTGGGGCATCGACGACGTGCTGCTGGACACGGCCGGACCGGCCGAGGTCGAGGCACGCCTGCGGCTCGCCACCGGCCGGCAGCAGATCACCTCCGACGACTCCCCGATGGAGATCCGCAACGGTGATCTGTCGGTGGACGAGGCGACGTACAGCGCCAAACTGAAGGGCCGGGTCCTCGACCTGACTTTCAAGGAATTCGAACTGCTCAAATACCTCGCACAGCACCCCGGCCGGGTCTTCACCCGGGCGCAGCTGCTCCAGGAGGTCTGGGGCTACGACTACTTCGGCGGTACGCGCACGGTCGACGTCCATGTGCGGCGGCTGCGCGCCAAGCTCGGACCCGAGCACGAGTCGCTCATCGGCACCGTCCGGAACGTGGGCTACCGGTTCGTCGCCCCGGAGAAGGTCGAACGGGCGGCCGAGGAGGCCAAGGCGAAGGCCGCCAAGGCAGTAGCCCGTACGGATGACGGCGCCGAGGTGGAGGAACCGGCCGTACGCCCTGCCCAGAGGTAGGTCACCACGCGTAGACTTCGCGCGTGGCCAAGGTGACGCGGGACGATGTGGCACGACTGGCGGGGACTTCGACCGCGGTCGTCAGCTACGTCATCAACAACGGACCCCGGCCGGTCGCCCCGGCCACGCGCGAGCGGGTACTCGCAGCGATCAAGGAGCTGGGGTACCGGCCCGACCGGGTCGCGCAGGCGATGGCGTCCCGGCGGACCGACCTCATAGGCATGATCGTGCCCGACGCCCGGCAGCCTTTCTTCGCCGAGATGGCACACGCGGTCGAACAGGCCGCCGCCGAGCGCGGGAAAATGGTGCTCGTCGGCAATTCCGACTACCGCGACGAGCGTGAGGTCCACTATCTGCGGGCCTTCCTCGGCATGCGCGTCTCCGGTCTGATCCTGGTCAGCCAGGGCATGAGCGAACGCGCGGCCGCCGAGATCGAGGCGTGGGACGCACGGGTCGTCCTGCTCCACGAGCGGCCGGAGGCGATCGACGACGTCGCCGTCGTCACGGACGACATCGGCGGCGCACAGCTCGCGACCCGGCACCTGCTCGAGCACGGTCACGAGTACGTCGCCTGTCTCGGCGGCGTCGAGTCGACCCCGTCGGTCGGCGACCCTGTCGCCGACCACGTCGAGGGCTGGCGCCGGGCCATGCAGGAGTCCGGGCGCACGACGGAGGGGCGGCTCTTCCAGGCCCCGTACAACCGTTACGACGCCTACCAGGTCGCGCTGAAGCTGCTCGCCGGGCCGGACCGCCCGCCGGCGATCTTCTGCTCGACCGACGACCAGGCCTTCGGCGTCCTGCGGGCCGCCCGTGAGCTGCGGATCGACGTGCCCGCCGAGCTCGCGGTGGCCGGCTTCGACGACGTCAAGGAGGCGGCCCTGACGGACCCGCCCCTCACGACGATCTCCTCCGACCGTCCGGCGATGGCCCGCGCGGCGATCGACCTGGTCCTCGACGACGGCCTGAGGCTGGCGGGTTCGCGGCGCGAACGGGTCAAGCAGTTCCCGTCGGGCCTGGTGATCCGCCGCTCCTGCGGGTGCGGCGAGCCGTAGCGGCCGTCCGGCACAGGACCGGGGGCGCTCCCCCGGTCCGGGTGCCGCTTCATCAGGCGCCGTTCCGGTCGCCGTCGACCGACTCGGCCGCCCGCCGCTCGGCCGGCGGCCTTATATCGGGCATACACGGTTCTGTCGGGCTTCTCAGCGCTGTCTCAGACGGCTCTCATCCGGGCCGACGACAGTCGATGCCATGAGCGACCACTACCGCCGAAGCGGCGACGATGCCCACCACCAGCAGCCGTACGGTGCTCCCCTCGCGCAGGGAGCGGGCGGCGGATACCCGCCGGTCCCGCCCTACCACCCCGGCGACGCCACGGCCGGGCACACCCCGGGGCCGCACACACCCGCTCCCGCTCAGGCGGCCGCTTACGCGCCCGTGCCGGCGCCGCGGGCCCGGGCGAAGCGTCCCGTCGCGCTGCTCGTCGCCGTGGCCGTCGTCGCGGCGGCCTTCGGCGGCGGGGCCTCCGTCCTCGTCGGGGAGCTCACGGGGGGCACCGGAAGCGTCGGCTCCGGCGCGGTGACCGGCACGAATGTCTCGCAGAGCAGCAAGGGCACGGTCGCCGGCGTCGCGCAGGCGGTCTCCCCGAGCATCGTGGAGATCAGCGCGAACTCGAACACCGGGCAGTCCACCGGCTCCGGCGTGATCATCACCGAGGACGGCGAGATCGTCACCAACAACCACGTCATCTCCGGCGCTTCGACGATCAAGGTGCAGCTCAGCAACGGCAAGACGTACGAGGCGGATGTCCTCGGCACCGATCCCGGCAAGGACCTCGCCCTCATCAAGCTCCAGGACGCGTCCGGTCTGAAGGCCGCCTCGCTCGGCGACTCCGGCAAGGTCAAGGTCGGCGACGAGGTCGTGGCGATCGGCTCACCGGAGGGCCTGACCGGCACGGTGACGAGCGGCATCGTCTCCGCGCTCGACAGGGACGTGACCGTGGCCAAGGACGAGGAGCAGCCGCAGCAGCAGGACCCGCGGCAGGGCTGGCCCTTCGAGTTCGGCGGGCGGCAGTTCAACGGCGACACCGGCGACTCGACGACCACCTACAAGGCGATCCAGACCGACGCCTCCCTCAACCCCGGCAACTCCGGCGGCGCGCTGATCAACATGAACGGCGAGATCATCGGCATCAACTCGGCCATGTACTCACCCAGTTCCGCGACCGGGTCCACCGCGGGCAGCGTCGGACTCGGATTCGCGATCCCGATCGACACCGTCAAGGCCGACCTGGACGCCCTCCGCTCCGGCGACGGCAACTGATCGCGTGCGAGGCTTGGTCCATGACTGAAGGTGAGCGCATCCTGATCGTCGACGACGAGCCCGCAGTGCGTGAGGCGCTCCAGCGCTCGCTCGCGTTCGAGGGGTACGGCACCGAGGTCGCCGCCGACGGCATCGACGCCCTCGCCCGCGCGGAGGCGTACGCACCCGACCTGATCGTCCTCGACATCCAGATGCCCCGGATGGACGGTCTGACCGCGGCCCGCCGGCTGCGGGCCGCGGGATCGACCGTGCCCATCCTGATGCTCACGGCCCGCGACACCGTCGGCGACCGGGTCACCGGCCTCGACGCCGGCGCGGACGACTACCTGGTCAAGCCCTTCGAGCTGGACGAGCTGTTCGCCCGTATCCGCGCGCTGCTGCGGCGCAGTTCGTACGCCACGGCCGGACCCGGGGGCGCGGAGGAGGACGTACTGTCCTTCGCCGACCTGCGGATGGACCTCGCGACCCGGGAGGTCACCCGCGGCACCCGCCGGGTCGAGCTGACCCGGACCGAGTTCACGCTGCTGGAGCTGTTCCTGGCGCATCCGCGCCAGGTGCTCACCCGTGAGCAGATCCTCAAGTCCGTGTGGGGCTTCGACTTCGAGCCGAGCTCCAACTCCCTGGACGTGTACGTCATGTACCTGCGGCGCAAGACGGAGGCGGCCGGCGAGCCGCGCCTGGTCCACACGGTGCGCGGCGTGGGGTACGCGCTGCGCACCGGCGGCCCGGAATGACGAACAGGTTCCGCGCGCTTCCCCTGCGCTCCCGTCTGGCGCTGCTGGTGGCGACGGCGGTGGCGGTGGCCGTCGCCGCCGCGGCCAGCGTGTGCTGGCTGGTGGTGCGCAGCGCGCTGGTCGACTCGCTCGACAACGCGCTCAGCACCAACCGGATGGCGCCGCGCCAGGTGCTCGCCTTCGTCGACCCCGCCGGTCAGTGCCGCAAGGCGGCCCCCGCCCGTCCCGACACCGACCTCTTCAAGTCGACGATCCAGCTGCTGGACCGCGAGGGGAACAGCTGTGTGGTCCTCGGTGACGAGTCGGTCGACGTGACGGAGGCCGACATCGACGTCGCCGGCGGCCGGTCCGACTCCTCGTTCCACAACGCCACGGCGTCCGACGGCTCCGAGTACCGCGTCTTCACCTATCCCATCGAGGGCTACGCGGGCGCGGTGATCGTCGCCCGTCCCCTCAGCGAGGTCGACGACACGCTCGGCAATCTGACGCTGGTGCTGGCACTGGTCGCCGGCGCCGGTGTGCTGGGCGCCGGCGCGGCCGGCGCCTGGGTCGCCAGGACCGGGCTGCGGCCGGTGGACGAGCTGACGGGCGCGGTCGAGCACGTGGCCCGCACCGAGGACCTGAGCGTCCGCATCCCGGTCGAGGGGGACGACGAGATCGCCCGGCTGTCCAGGTCGTTCAACGCGATGACCGCGGCGCTGGCGTCCTCCCGCGACCTCCAGCAGCAGCTCATCGCGGACGCCGGCCACGAGCTGCGCACCCCTCTGACGTCCCTGCGCACGAACATCGAGCTGCTCGCCAGGAGCGAGGAGACCGGCCGTGCCATCCCGCCCGACGACCGCAGGGCGCTGCTCGCCTCGGTCAAGGCGCAGATGACCGAACTGGCGGCGCTCATCGGCGACCTCCAGGAGCTGTCCCGGCCCGACGTGGGCGCGAGCGGCAAGGTGCAGGTGGTGGCCCTGCACGAGATCACGCAGGCGGCCCTCGACCGCGCGCGGCTGCGCGGCCCGGAGCTGACGTTCACGGCCCGGCTGGAGCCCTGGTACGTACGGGCGGACCAGGCCGCGCTGGAGCGGGCACTGGTCAACGTGCTGGACAACGCCGTGAAGTTCTCGCCCCCGGGGGCCGAGGTCGAGGTGGGCCTGAGCGGCGGTGAGCTGACGGTCCGCGACCACGGGCCGGGCATCCCGCCGGAGGAACTGCCGCACGTCTTCGAACGGTTCTGGCGCTCCCCCTCGGCGCGGGCGCTGCCCGGTTCGGGGCTGGGCCTGTCGATCGTGGCGCGTACGGTCCGGCAGGCGGGGGGCGACATCGCCCTGGGACCGGCCGCCGGCGGCGGCACCCGCGCGGTGATCCGTCTGCCGGGGGCGGCGGGTCCACCTCCAACCACCCCCTGAACATCTCGCGAGACGGAACGTCTTGCCAGGGAGCGGCGCACGCACTACTCTCCTATCGAGACGAACCGTCTCGTCTCATGCCCGTGCCGTCCATCGAAGGAAGCGCCCTTGTTCCCAGCCACCGCCACCGCCGCCCAGTTCGTCGTCACCGACGTCACCAAGCGCTACGACGGCCATGTCGTCCTCGACCGCGTCTCCTTCACCCTGCGCCCCGGCGAGAAGGCCGGTGTCGTCGGCGAGAACGGCTCAGGGAAGTCGACACTGCTGCGGCTGCTCGCCGGAGCGGAGCAGCCCGACAACGGCACCGTGGCCGTCACCGCACCCGGCGGCATCGGACACCTCGCGCAGACCCTCGACCTGCCGGACACCTGCCTCGTCGCCGACGCGATCGACCTGGCCCTCGCCGACCTCCGGTCCCTCCAGCGGCGGATCCGCGTCGCGGAATCCGGGCTGGCGACCACCGGCGAGGCCGGCCACGAGCGGTACGCACGGCTGGTCGCCGAGTTCGAGGCGCGCGGCGGACACGACGCCGAGCGCCGGGTCCAGGTCGCCCTGCACCGGCTCGGCGAACGGGCGGCCCTGGCCCTGGACCGGCCGCTCGGCACGCTCTCCGGCGGCCAGCGCTCGCGGCTCGCACTCGCCGCGACCCTCGCCTCCTCCCCCGAACTGCTGCTGCTCGACGAGCCGACCAACGACCTCGACGACACGGCCGTCGCATGGCTCGAGGAGCGGCTGCGCGCCCACCGCGGCACGGTCGTCGTCGTCACCCACGACCGCACGTTCCTCGACCGGGTGACCGCCACGGTGCTCGAGGTGGACGACGACGAGAAGACCGTGCACCGCTACGGCGACGGTTACGCCGGCTACCTCACCGCCAAGGCCGCGGCCCGAGCGCGCCGGGCACGGGAGTACGAGGAGTGGCGCGACGAGGTGGCCCGGCGGTCGAGGCTGGCTGACACCAACATCGGGGCGCTGGCCGCCATTCCGCGCAAGATGCCGCGCGGCTTCAGCGGCGCCGGCGCGTTCCGCGCCCGCTCACGGACACACGGCGCGGCGAGCCGCGTCCGGGACGCCCGGGAACGGCTGCAGCGCCTGACGGAGAACCCGGTGCCGCCGCCTCCGCGGCCGCTGCGGTTCTCGGCCCGCATCGAGGGCGGGGCGGCCCGCGGTGTCGACCTGGCGGACGTGCGCGTGCCGGGGCGGCTCTCCCTGGACGCACTGCACATCGAACCGGGCGGGCGGCTGCTGGTCACCGGGCCGAACGGCGCCGGGAAGTCCACGCTCCTGAAGGTCCTGGCCGGGGAACTGGTCCCGGCGACGGGCACGGTCGAGCGCCCCGAGCAGGTGGGCCTGCTGCGCCAGACCACCGCGCCCGTGCCGGACGGCCGCACCGTCCTGGAGGCGTACGGCGAGGAGCGGGCGGAAGCCCTGCTCGCGACGGGGCTGTTCCGGTCCGCCGACCTGTCCAAGCCGGTCCGCACCCTCTCGGTGGGCCAGCGGCGCAGGCTCGAACTGGCCCGGCTGCTCTCCGGCCCCGTCGAGCTGCTGCTCCTCGACGAGCCCACCAACCACCTCTCCCCCGTGCTCGTGGAGGAGATCGAGGCGGCACTGGCGCAGTACGCGGGGACGCTGGTGCTGGTCACCCACGACCGGCGGGCGCGGGCGGCGTTCGACGGGCCGGAGCTGGCGCTCACCCCCTGCCGATGACCCGCGGGGCCTCGCGGCCCGTCACGGCCGGGTGCCCCCGGTCTCGGCAGCCGTACCGGACCCGCCGCCCCCGCCCGTGCCGCAGACCGCGCTCGCTGGTGGATCCGCGAGATGCGCGCAGCCGGTCGCCGGCGCCTCAGCCGTTGTGGCGGATGAGCGAATCCACCAGCCCCGCCCGGGTGTTCGGGAAGTCCAGCGGCACGATGCCGAGGCCCCGCCAGCCGCTCGCCTCCGCGCCGTCGATGAAGCGGTGGACGCGCGGGTTGAGGTTGTCGGAGTTCCAGCGGGGAGGCAGATACGCGGACGTGCTCACGTAGTTGACGAACAGTTTGCCCGGCTGCTGCACCGCCTTGCGGAAGTGCGCCTCGATCTTCGTGTACTTGGGGTCGGGCAGGGCGTTCCAGTCGTCCTGGATGTCGAACCACGTGCCGTCCGCGTAACGCACGCCGGGCAGACCGCCGTTGTCGCCGAGGAGCACGACGCGCCCGCGCGCCTCGCCCAGCACCGGGATGCCGTCGCCGATCCGGAAGAGCGGGCGCCAGCCGCGGCGGTCGAGGTAGTCGTCGAAGATCGCGCGGAAGGTGGCGTCGCTGTCCTCGGAGTACTCCTGCTTGACCCGCATCAGCACCGTCTCCGACGGGTGCGCGGCGAGGAAGTCGCGGCAGGCGACGAGGACATCACCGAACATCATGTTCTGGTAGGACGGGCCGTGGTGGATGGCGAACGAGCCGCCGGTGACCCGGCACCGTACGTCGAGGAAGCGGATACCGCTGCCCAGCTGCTCGGCGATGGTGGTGTTCTGGCATTCGCTCCACAGCCCGCCGAAGCGCGCACCGGAGTCGTGGGTGCCCGGGATCGTGAGTCTTTGCAGCGGGGTCGAGTCGGCCGGGCCGGCCATCCAGTCCTGTGCGGACAGGGTGCGGCGGGGCGCGGCGGTGGCGTGGGGGGCGCCGATGAGGGCGGTTGCCGACAGTGCGGCAGCGCCTGCGAGGAATCTCCGTCGGTCCATGGCGACGGAGTATGACGCGTTCACGTCAGAGGCACCAGACTCCCGTACCGTCCGGTAACGACAAGGGGGCGGCAGGCTTCGCGCC
>NZ_JBSGZJ010000164.1:0-14090 GCF_053610925.1 Streptomyces sp. NPDC054847
GCACGTGCTCGTGCCCGGCGGCCCCGGGCTCAGGCCGCGACGGTCACGCGGTGGAGCAGGCGCGGCAGGGTGCCGTAGTCGTCGGGCGCGTAGTGCTGGGTGATGCGGTTGGCGAAGAGGACGAGGTCGCCCGGCGTCCGGCCGAGGAGATCGCGGGATTCGGGCTGCCCCCGGTGCGCCGCCTCGTTGTTCCTCGGCGCCGTAACGGGGAGTGCGGCCTGTGCGGCTCTGCTCACGCGCTCGACGACACGGTGGAAATAGATCTTCCGGGTCACCTTGCGCCGTGGCCTGCCGCGGCCGACGGTGACAAGGCAGACCGCATGGTACAGATGAGGAATGGTCTGGGTAGCCGGCCGATCACGCCGGCGCGCAGCGTTGAGATTGCGCAGTGTCGCCGCCCAAGTATTCGCCCTGCTGGTGGCGGTCGTGACGCTGCTCTTCGCCGGGGCGCTGGCGGCGTTCGTGTGGAATGCCCGTCAGCAGAGCGAGGACGAGGCGCGCAAGCGCGTGCTGACCGTGGCCGAGGCCTTTGCGCGCTCGCCCGGAACGCCGGCCGCCCTCAGGTCCGACGACCCGAGCGCGTCCTTGCAGCCCCGTGCCGAGGAGGCTCGGCGGCTGGCCGGCGTGGACGTCATCGTCGTGACGAGCCCGCAGGGCATGCGCCACACGCATCCGGATCCGCGCCTGATCGGGAAGCTCTACTCGGGCAGCGTCGAGCGGGCAGCGGCGGGTGAGACGTACACGGAGCTCGAGAAGGGGCCGCTCGGAGCGACCATGCGAGGGTTGGCGCCGGTCAGGAATGCCGACGGCTCGGTGAGCGGCATCGTCGTGGCGTGGATCAACGTCGAGAACGTGTCGGGGCAGGTCAACCGCCAGCTGCTGTTCCTGCTCGCCTCCGCGGGCTGCGCACTGGCCGTCGCCACCGGCGGGGTCGCACTGGTCAGCAGGCGGCTGCGGCGCCAGACCCACGGTCTGGGGCCCATTGAGATCACCGGCCTGTACGAGCACCACGAGGCGGTTCTGCACTCCGTACGGGAGGGCGTCCTCATCATCGACGACGAGCGCAGGTTACAGCTCGCCAACGACGAGGCACGGCAGCTGCTCGAGCTGCCGCCGGACGCACAGGGGCGTCCCGTCACCGATCTCGGTCTCGACGCGCCCATCGCCGAACTGCTCGCCTCCGGCCGTCCGGCGACCGACGAGATCCACCTCGCCGGGGAACGGGTGCTGGCCGTCAACGTCCGGCCGACGCAGCGGCACGGACGCCGGTACGGCAGCGTTGCCACGCTGCGCGACACCACCGAGCTGCGCGTGCTGACCGGAAGGGCCGACGTGGCCCGCGGGCGTCTGAGGCTGCTGATCGACGCCGGTACGAGGATCGGCAGCACCCTGGACGTGACGCGGACCGCGGAGGAGCTGGCGGAGGTGACGGTCCCGCGGTTCGCCGACTTCGTGACCGTCGATCTGGCGGAGTCCGTCCTCGTCGGTGAGGAACCCCCCACCGGCAGCACGGAGATGCGCCGGACAGCGGCCGCCGGGATCCGCGGCGACAGCCCCCTCCTCCCGGTGGGCGAGCAGGTCAGCTACATGCCGTCGACACCGCAGACCCGGGGCTTCGGCGGCGGACAGGCGGTGCTCGAGCCGGATCTTCGCGCCCCGCGAGGGCCGGCCCAGCATCCCGAGCACGGCTCGAGAATCCTCGACTACGGCATCCACTCGCTCATCACCGTCCCGCTCCGCGCCAGGGGAGTCACCCTGGGCGTGGTCACCTTCCTGCGATCGGAGAAGCCGGAGCCGTTCGAGAACGATGATCTGGCCGTCGCGGAGGAGCTTGTCGCCCGCGCAGCGGTTTGCATCGACAACGCTCGGCGCTACACCCGGGAGCACACGACGGCTGTGACCCTGCAGCGCAGTCTGCTGCCTCGCGGGATGCCCGAGCAGGTGGCTGTGGAGGTGGCGTACCGCTACCTGCCCGCACGCGCCGGTGTCGGCGGGGACTGGTTCGACGTGATTCCGCTGTCCGGCGCCCGCGTGGCCCTCGTCGTGGGCGATGTCGTCGGCCACGGCCTGCACGCCGCCGCCACCATGGGCCGCCTCCGCACCGCTGTGCACAACTTCTCCGCGCTCGACCTGTCCCCCGACGAACTCCTGACCCACCTCGACGATCTCGTCGGCCGCCTCGACCACGACGCGGGCGCGTTGGACGGTGGGAACGGCATCATCGGCGCCACCTGCCTGTACGCCGTCTACGACCCGGTCTCTCGGCACTGCACCCTGGCGCGTGCCGGCCACCCCCTGCCCGCTCTGGTCCATCCGGACGGTGCGGTGGAGTTTCCCGAGCTGCCCCCGGGGCCGCCCCTCGGCCTGGGCGGCCTGCCTTTCGAAACCGCGGTGCTCGAGATCGCCGAAGGCAGCCAGCTGGTCCTCTACACCGACGGGCTCATCGAAGACCGCCGTCGCGACCTCGAGGTCGGACTCGAACAGCTGCGCCGCGCACTGGCCCATCCCGACCGCCCGCCCGAGCGGACGTGCGAAGCAGTGATGAGCGCCCTGCTGCCTGCCGACCACGACGACGACATCGCGTTGCTCGTGGCGCGTACCCGTGTGGTGGCCGCGGAGCAGACCGCAGGCTGGGACGTGCCCGTCGACCCGACCGCCGTCGCCGGCATCCGCCAGGCCGCCGTCCAGCGACTGACCGAATGGGGGCTGGAGGAGGCCGCCTTCACCACGGAGTTGGTGCTCAGCGAGCTGGTCACCAACGCCATCCGCTACGGCGCCGCCCCCATCCACGTTCGACTGCTGCGCGACACCACCCTCATCTGCGAGGTCTCCGACGGCAGCAGCACCTCTCCCCACCTGCGCCGCGCCGCGATCACGGACGAGGGCGGGCGTGGGCTGTTCATGGTGGCCCAGCTCACCGAGCGGTGGGGCACCCGCTACACGCCCAGGGGCAAGGTGATCTGGACGGAGCAGCCGTTGCCCGGTGCGACGCCCGGAACGCCGTAAGGGCGACGTGCGATCGAGTGCGTCGACGCGGCACGGGTGGCGGCCTTCTGGGGCACGCTGCCGGAGCGCCCGCACGGACCGTCCGAGCCGGTCGCCACAGGGCACCGGGGCAGCAGCAATGGGATCGCGTGGGAGCAGGCGTCGGCGTGAGACCTCCGGTCGTCCGGACCCTCAGCCCCGGACCCTCCCGGAGACCGGGCCGGGATCGACGGTCTCCCGTTGGCTGAGACCGTCGAACAGTATGGCCGTGAGGGCGTCGGCCAGGGTCGTCACCGGGAGGTCTCCGTCGGGTCGGTACCACTCGATGAGGGAGTTCACGGTGCCGAACAGCAGGCGACTTGCCAGGTGGGGATCGATGTCGTCGCGTACGCCTCCCTCGGCCGCGGCGCTGATGACCAGGCCGGCGACCCTGTGGTCGAACTCGCGCCGCCGCGCGAGGGCATGCCGCTCGGTGTCGCTGTTGCCATGGATCCGCAGCAGCAGGGTGACGTAGGGCAGTTCCGAGGCGAGCACCTCGACGCTGCGTCGTACGACGTGCCGCAGCCTGGCCGTTGCCGAGGTGCCCGCCGGCAGCTCCTCGTCCAGCACGGCGAAGAGCGAGTCCAGAGCACGGGTGACGGCGAGGGAGAGGAGCTCCTTCTTGCCGGAGACGTGGTGGTAGATGCTGGACTTGCTCAGGCCGAGGCGCCGGGCAAGATCCTCCATGCCGGTGCCGTCGTAGCCGCGCTCGTTGAAGACCGCGACCGCGACTTCCAGGAGGGAGTCACGGTCGTAGGCGGGTCGCTCCCCGCGCCGTGCGGGAGGTCCGGTGGGCGTGCTGCTCATTCGCCCATTGTCGCAAGGCGGCAGGTCACGCCTCACGCTCATCCTTGATCCGGCGGAGTTTGCCGAGGGAACGCTCCAGGGTCTCGGGCTCCACGATCACGACCTCCACACTCACGCCGACGCCGTCCTTCACGCCCTTGGCGATCGCGCGGGCGGCCGCCTCGCGCTGCTCCGGTGCCGTGCCCGTCCGGGACTCCACGCGGATGGTCATGTGGTCCATCCGTCCCCGTGTGCTCAGCAGGATCTGGAAGTGCGGGGCGACGCCGGAGGTGCGCAGCACCACCTCCTCGATCTGCGACGGGAAAACGTTCACGCCACGCAGGATGATCATGTCGTCGGAGCGGCCGGTGATCTTCTCGATACGGCGGAAGCCGGGACGGGCGGTGCCGGGCAGCAGCCGGGTCAGGTCCCGGGTGCGGTAGCGGATGACCGGGAGCGCCTCCTTCGTCAGCGTGGTGAAGACGAGTTCACCGTGCTCGCCGTCGGCGAGGACGTCGTCCGTGATCGGGTCGACGACCTCGGGGAGGAAGTGGTCCTCCCACACGTGCAGGCCGTCCTTGGTCTCCACGCACTCCTGCGCCACGCCCGGGCCCATCACCTCGGACAGCCCGTAGATGTCGACGGCGTGGATGCCCATGCGCTCCTCGACCTCACGGCGCATCGCCTCGGTCCACGGCTCCGCCCCGAAAATGCCCACCTTCAGGGAAGTGGCGCGCGGGTCGACGCCCTGGCGCTCGAACTCGTCGAGCAGGGTGAGCATGTAGGAGGGGGTGACCATGATGATCTCGGGTTGGAAGTCCTGGATGATCTGGACCTGGCGGGCGGTCATCCCGCCGGACGCGGGGATCACGGTGCATCCGGCCCGCTCGGCGCCGTAGTGGGCGCCGAGGCCGCCGGTGAACAGGCCGTAGCCGTAGGAGATGTGGACCTTGTGCCCGGGACGGCCGCCGGCGGCGCGGATCGACCGGGCGACCACGTCCGCCCAGGTCGACAGGTCCCTCTCGGTGTATCCGACCACCGTCGGCTGACCCGTCGTGCCGCTGGAGGCGTGGATGCGCCGCACCTCGGACGTGGGAACGGCGAACATGCCGAAGGGGTACGTGTCGCGCAGGTTGGCCTTGGTCGTGAAGGGGAACCGGGCCAGGTCGGGCAGCGTCCGGCAGTCGTCGGGCGTCACGCCGGCCTGGTCGAACTTCTTGCGGTACAGCTCGACGTTTTCGTAGGCGTGCCGCAGTGTCCGGCGGAGGCGGTGCAGTTGGAGGGCTTCCACCTCCTCGCGCGGCATCCGCTCGGCATCGTCCAGCAGCTCCGCCGGAAGGGGTTCACCGTGGCGGGGTCGGGCATCCACCGGTGCGGTCCGTTCGCTGGTCATTGCGGCTCCTCGCATTCCTTGCTCCGGACGCCGCGGCCGCGGCCGCGGAACTCCGCGATCACTGTCCCGCCGCGCACGGCGCTCACCTCATAGATGCCGCTGCCACCCGAATCGGGTGATCTCCCGCGCACCGGCCGTCGGCACGTCTTGTTCGTAGGCGGGCGCCACGCACGTGACATCCCCTCCGGAGGCGACGGTGACCGGTCCGTGGCTGTTCCAGGCACAGGCGAAGGCGGTGTCGGCAGATCACGACTTATACCATCTTGTATACCGACCGAACATTCGGTTAGCGTGCGGCAAGGCCAGTAATTCAAGCCACGCCAGGGCCTGTCAAGAGGGAGTCATATGCATCACGCAGTCACTGAGGCGCCCGACCTCTTCGCGCGCCATCGGACCCTGCTCGAGCGAGCGGTGGCCGCGACGGAGAGCCGGGAGCACTGGACGTCCTATCCCGAGTCGCCCAGCAAGTCGGTGTACGGCGAGGAGGCCGCGATCCTCGGGGAGGCGGCCTTCCGTGAGCAGATCGGCAGGCCGTTCGACCTGCCCGGACATCCAGCGGAGGGGCGCGTGGCGCCCGAGGAGCAGTCCCCGTACGGCTTCCCGCTGGGCATCAGCTACCCCCGGCTCTCGCCGGCCGCGGCCGTGGCCGCGGCCAAGGAGGCCACCGCGTCCTGGCGCGCCGCCGGCCCCGACACACGCGCCGGAGTCGCCGCGGAGATCCTCGCCCGGCTGAACGCGGCGAGCTTCGAGAACGCCCACGCCGTGCAGCACACCACGGGCCAGGCGTTCGTCATGGCCTTCCAGGCGGGCGGCCCGCACGCCCAGGACCGTGGGCTGGAGGCCGTCGCCTACGCGTGGGCGGCGCAGAAGAAGCACCCGGCAGCCGCGCGCTGGAGCAAGCCGCAGCGCAAGGGCGGTGCGCTGGAGCTGGACAAGAAGTTCAGCCCCGTCGGCCGCGGCGTCTCGCTGCTCGTCGCCTGCAACACCTTCCCCACCTGGAACGGTTACCCGGGCCTGTTCGCCTCGCTCGTCACCGGCAACCCGGTCGTGGTCAAGCCGCACTCCGGTGCGGTGCTTCCCCTGGCGATCACCGTGCGCATCGCCCGCGAGGTGCTGGCCGAGGCCGGCTTCAGCCCCGATCTCGTCCTGCTGGTCGTCGAGGAGCCGGGCGGCCGGGACGCCGCGGCTCTCGCCCTCCACCCGGACGTGCGGATCGTCGACTTCACCGGTTCCACCGAGTTCGGCGACTGGCTGGAAGGCAACGCGCGCCAGGCAGTCGTGTACACGGAGAAAGCCGGCCTGAACACGGTCGTGCTCGACTCCACCGACGACTACCGCGGCCTGCTGGGCAACCTCGCCTTCTCGCTCTCCCTGTACAGCGGGCAGATGTGCACCACCCCGCAGAACCTGCTGATCCCGCGCGAGGGCATCGCCACCGACCAGGGCCCGCGGACGGCGGACGAGTTCGCCGCCGACCTCGCCGCCGCCCTGGACAAGCTGCTCGCCGACCCCGCGCGCGCCGCCGGCACACTGGGCGCGATCGTCAACGACGGTGTACGCGACCGGCTGAAGGGCGCCGCCGACGTCGGCCGTACGGTGCGCGCGTCGACGTCCGTCGCACACCCGGAGTACGCCGAGGCCGACGTGCGGACCCCGCTCGTGGCGCGGCTGGACGCGGAGACCGACCGGGAGACGTACACACGCGAGTGGTTCGGGCCGGTGTCCTTCGTGATCGGCACCGACTCCACCCGGCACAGCCTGGACCTGTTCCGGGCGACGGTGCGCGAGCACGGGGCGCTGACCGCCGCCGTCCACTCCACCGACGAGGACGTGCTGGTCGCCGCCGAGGAAGCCGCGCTGGACGCCGGTGTCCACCTCTCCGAGAACCTCACCGGCCAGGTCTTCGTCAACCAGTCCTCCGCCTTCAGCGACTTCCACGGCAGCGCCGCCAACCCGGCGGCCAGCGCCACCCTCTCCGACGAGGCCTTCGTGGCCGGCCGCTTCGCCGTGCTGCAGTCCCGTCGCCCCGTCGTCACCGGCGAGGAGTCCGCCTGATGTCCGAAGAGGTCTATCTGATAGACGGGGCGCGCACCCCGCAGGGCCGCTACGGCGGAGCCCTGGCGTCCGTCCGCCCCGACGATCTGGCGGCCCTGGTGGTCGGCGAGGCCGTGCGCCGCTCCGGCATCCCAGCCGAAGCCGTGGACGAGGTGATCCTCGGCGCGGCCAACCAGGCCGGCGAGGACAACCGGGACGTGGCCCGTATGGCGGTGCTGCTGGCCGGGCTGCCGCACACCGTGCCCGGCTACACCGTCAACCGGCTCTGCGCCTCGGGACTGACCGCGGTCGCCTCGGCCGCCCAGGCGATCCGCGCCGGCGAGGCCGACCTGGTCGTCGCGGGCGGCGCGGAGTCCATGACCCGCGCACCCTGGGTGATGCAGAAGCCCGGGACCCCGTGGGCCAAGCCGGGAGAGGTGCAGGACACCTCACTGGGCTGGCGGTTCACCAACCCCCGCTTCACGGCCTGGGACCGGGCCGTCCCCTCCGGCGCCGGACCCGACACGGTGAAACACACCCTGTCGATGGGCGAGACCGCCGAAGAGGTCGCCGTGCTCGACGGCATCACCCGCGCCGAATCGGACGCCTTCGCGCTGCGCAGCCACCAGCGGGCCGTCGCCGCCCAGGAGGCGGGGCGCTTCGACCGTGAGATCGTTCCCGTCCCGGTCAAGGACGGCGAGGTCACGCGGGACGAAGGCCCCCGCCCCTCGACCACGCTGGAGAAGCTCGGCACGCTCCGCACCATCTTCCGCGAGGACGGCATCGTCACCGCCGGCTCCGCCTCGCCGCTGTCGGACGGCGCCGCCGCCCTGGTCGTGGCGAGCGCGGCGGCCGTGGAGCGGTACGGGCTCACCCCGCGGGCCCGGATCGTGACCTCCGCCTCGGCCGGTGTCCAGCCCCACCTCATGGGGCTCGGACCGGTCCCCGCCACCGAAAAGGTTCTTGCCCGCGCCGGCCGGCAGACCGCGGACCTCGACGCCGTCGAGCTGAACGAGGCGTTCGCCGCCCAGGCCCTCGCTGTGATGCGCCGTCTCAAGCTGGACGAGGACAAGGTCAACGCCGACGGCGGCGCCATCGCACTGGGACATCCCCTCGGCTGCTCGGGCGCCCGCATTCTGCTGACCCTGCTGGGGCGTCTGGAGCGGGAGGACGCCCGCAGGGGTCTGGCGACTCTCTGCGTCGGCGTCGGCCAGGGCGTCGCCATGCTGGTGGAGAGGGTGTGAGCGCCATGGCCCACGAGATCCGGTCACCCACCTTCACCGGGGAAAACGGCGTTCAACGGAATTGAAGGCACTCCGGCACTTGCCGGAACCCGGGAACCTCGGCATATCATCGACCGAACGAATGGTCGGTAGGGATCGGTGGTACAGATGACTGCACAGCAGGCCGGCTCGTCGGCCGGAATCGACGCTCCCCCCGCGCTGCAGGAGCACTTCGAGTCGACGATCGCGCGGGACCAGCGGATCGAACCGCGCGACTGGATGCCCGAGGGCTACCGGAAGACGCTGATCCGACAGGTGGCGCAGCACGCCCACTCGGAGATCATCGGCATGCAGCCGGAGGGGGACTGGATCACCAAGGCGCCGTCCCTGCGGCGCAAGGCGATCCTGTTCGCCAAGGTGCAGGACGAGGCGGGACACGGCCTGTACCTGTACTCGGCGGCGGAGACGCTGGGCGTGGACCGCGCGGATCTGACCGAGCGGCTGATCGAGGGCCGCCAGAAGTACTCGTCGATCTTCAACTACCCGACCCCGTCGTTCGCCGACGTCGGCGTGATCGGCTGGTTCGTGGACGGCGCGGCGATCTGCAACCAGGTGCCGCTGTGCCGCAGCTCCTACGGGCCGTACGCGCGGGCGATGGTCCGGATCTGCAAGGAGGAGTCCTTCCACCAGCGGCAGGGCTACGAACTGCTGATGACGATGATGCGCGGCACCGAAGCGCAGCGGGACATGGTGCAGGACGCGGTGAACCGCTGGTGGTGGCCGTCCCTGATGATGTTCGGCCCGCCGGACGACAGCTCGCCCAACTCCGCGCAGTCGATGGCATGGAAGATCAAGCGGCACAGCAACGACGAACTGCGCCAGCGGTTCGTCGACATGACCGTCCCGCAGGCGGAGAAGCTCGGCGTCACCCTGCCCGACCCGGAGCTGCGCTGGAACGCCGAGCGCGGCCACCACGACTTCGGCACCCCCGACTGGGACGAGCTGATGAGGGTCATCAAGGGCGGCGGCCCGTGCAACGCCGAGCGGATCCAGCGGCGGCGCGCCGCGCATGAGGAAGGCAACTGGGTGCGGGAAGCCGCTGCCGCGCACGCGGCCAAGCAGGCGGCCCGCGCGGAGAAGGGAGTCGCGGCATGACCGGCGAGAAGCGGGACTGGCCGCTGTACGAGGTGTTCGTCCGAGGCAAGCGCGGGCTGAATCACGTCCATGTCGGCTCGCTGCACGCGGCCGACGACCGGATGGCGCTCACCCACGCCCGGGACCTGTACACCCGGCGCAACGAAGGCGTGTCCATATGGGTGGTGCGCAGCGAGCACATCGCCGCCTCCACCCGCGACGAGAAGGACCCGTTCTTCGAGCCCAGCGCGGACAAGGTCTACCGCCATCCGACCTTCTACGACATCCCCGACGACGTCCCCCACATCTAGGAGCAGGGCATGAGCGACGACCACGTCTACATGACCCTCGCCGAGGGCCATGAGGACGACACCCGGTGGGCCTACGGCACCGGCTTCGAGGACCCGTTGCACGGCGTGGACACCACCGTCCCGGACGGCGTCGACGCCGCGGAGCTCGCCGCGCTGTGCGTGGCTCTCGGTGACGACGCGCTGGTGAGCGCCCAGCGGCTGGCGGAGTGGACCACCCGGGCTCCTGAGCTGGAGGAGGAGGTGGCGCTGGCCAACATCGGCCTGGACCTGCTCGGGCAGGCCCGCCTGCTCTACTCGCGCGCCGGACAGGTCGACGGCACGGAACGCGGCGAGGACGCCTACGCCTACTTCCGTGACCCCGACGACTTCCGCAACGTGACCCTGGCCGAACTGCCGGGCGGCGACTTCGCGTTCACCATGGCGCGGCTGCTGGTGCTGTCCAGCTGGCGGCTGGCCCAGTTCGTGGGGCTCACCGACTCGCCCGACCCGGTGCTCGCGGCCGTCGCGGCCAAGGGCGTGAAGGAGCTGACGTACCACCGCCAGTACGCGGCCGAGTGGGTGGTACGGCTCGGTGACGGTACCGAGGAGTCGCACCGCCGTATGCAGGACGGGCTCCAGCAGGTGACCGCGTACCTGGACGAGCTGTTCGACGCCCACGACGCCCGGGACGAGGTCCTCGCCGTGCTCCGGCAGATCGCCGACGCGGCGGGTCTCGCCCTGCCGGAGACGACGCCGGCCGCCGAGGGACCGGGCCGCCAGGGCCGGCACACGGGCCATCTCGCCCCGCTGCTCACAGAGCTGCAGTCCGTGGCGCGTGCTCATCCGGAGGCGACATGGTGACCGCACTCACGCAGGCCCGGCACATCGCCGAGCAGGTACCGGACCCCGAGCTGCCCATGCTCACCCTCGCGGACCTCGGTGTACTGCGCGAGGTCGAGGTCGGCGACGACGGAACGGTCGTCGCGAGCCTCACCCCGACCTACTCCGGCTGCCCGGCGATGGCCGAGATGCGGGCCGGGGTGGCCGCGAGGCTGAAGGCCGCCGGTTTCGCGCGTGTGGAGGTCCGCACGGTGCTCGACCCGCCGTGGACCACGGACTGGATCACCCCCGAGGGGCGGCGCAAGCTCGCCGAACACGGCATCGCGCCGCCCGGCCCGGCACCGCGCCACGCGTCCGGTCCGGTACCCCTCACGCTGTCGCCGGTGCGGCGCCAGGTGGTGTGCCCGCGCTGCGGCTCGGCGGACACCGAGGAGAGCTCCCGGTTCGGTGCCACCTCGTGCAAGGCGCTGTGGCGCTGCCGCGCCTGCCGCGAGCCGTTCGAGTACGTCAAGGAGATCTGATGGCAGACCTGTCGGCCCTCGCGGGCGCGACCCCCGCCCCCGGGCGCCGCAACACGCGTCGTCGCCCGGCCTTCCACCCGCTGCGGGTGGCTTCCGTGCAGCGGCTGTGCGAGGACGCGGCGGCGGTGAGCTTCGACATCCCCGACGAGCTGGCAGAGGAATTCGCCTTCGCGCCCGGCCAGTCGCTCACCCTTCGCCGCCAGGTGGAGGGGCGTGACGAGAGGCGCTCGTACTCGATCTGCTCCCCGGTCGGCACCCGGCTCCGCATCGGCGTGCGTGTGGTGCCCGGCGGGCTCTTCTCCTCCTGGCTGGTGGACGAGGTCGGGCCGGGGGACGTCGTAGAGGTGAAGGCTCCGACCGGGCTCTTCACCCCGGACCTGTCCACGCCCGGTCATCATGTCCTCGTCGCGGCCGGCTCGGGCATCACTCCGATGATGTCCATCGCGGAGTCGGTCCTCGCCGCCGACGACCGCTCCCGCGTCACCCTGTTCTACGGCAACCGCCGCACCGACTCCGTGATGTTCGCCGACGAGCTGGCCGACCTGAAGGACCTCTATCCCGACCGTTTCCAGCTCGCGCACGTGCTGTCCCGAGAGCCGCGCGAGGCGGAGCTGCTGACCGGACGGCTGGACGCCGAGCGGCTGGCGGCCCTGATCGACGGGCTGGTCGACGTGTCCGGGGCCGACCACTGGTGGCTGTGCGGACCGCACGGCATGGTCCTGGACGCCCAGAAGGTCCTGGCCGGACTGGGTGTCCCCGACGAGCGGATCCATCAGGAACTGTTCTTCGCGGGTGAGGAGCCGGCCGCACCGGTACGCCGCGAGGACCGCGGGCCCGACGGACCGGTCAGCACGGTCACGGTCGTCCTCGACGGCCGCTCCACCTCCTCCCCGCTGTCGCGTGAGGAAACCCTCCTCGACGCGGCCTCGCGGGTGCGGCCCGACCTGCCGTTCGCCTGCAAGGGCGGCGTCTGCGGCACCTGCCGGGCCCTGGTCACCTGCGGCGAGGCGGACATGCGCCGCAACTACGCGCTCGAACCGGCGGAGGTCGACGCGGGTTACGTGCTGACCTGCCAGTCGTTCCCGGTCTCCGACACGCTGACCGTCGACTTCGACAGCTGAAGCGAATGGCCGACCCTCGTCCGGAGGGCGCGGGCGGTGCGGGCTCGCGCGACGATCGTGCGTCGGCAGACGGGGGCCGAGCCGACAGGACCGTCCGCGGTGGCCGGGGCCGCACCCGCGGACGTCTGCGAGAGAATGCCCCTCCTGCTCACGCGTGCCGGGAGAGCTGTTCCTGTACCCACGCAGGATCAGGGTTGGTGTGCGGCCGGCCCGCCACGACGACGGTCGGCACGGTCTCGTTGCCGTCGTTGGCTGCCCTCACCGCTGCCGCGCCGGCAGGGTCACGCCAGATGTCGACCCAGTGCAACCGGCGGGCGCCGCGGCCCAATCGGATGCGCAGTCGCAGACAGTACGTGCAGCCCGGCCTCCAGTAGACGACCGGCCGGCCGTCGACCGCGCTGCGGCGTTGTGCCTCCGCCGCACTGATCGACCTGGGGAAGACCAGAGGCGAGTTCACGCCTGCGAGCAGGACGAACACCAGCAGGAATCCTGTGGCCGAGCCGGGGGCCCCGTTGAACATCTGCCAGGCCGCGACGACTGAGCCGCAGAGCACCAGCAGCACCGGCAGGATCCAAGCGCGCGTCATGAGGGCGAAGACTACCGAGGAGCCGCAATGCTCCTCGAAGACGCCATCTCGTGGGCGTTCTACTGGCGTTGAGGCTCCCTCGTCGGACTTGAGGTGCATCAGACCTTCGGTGCCCGCGCGCAGCGGGTCGCCACCCGCGCGGAACCGGCACGCGAACACGCGAACTCGTCGCTGTGCAGTTGGGTTTGACGCCGCTGGTCATGCGCGTGACCGCGGGAGCTGTCGCGGGGCTCGGCGCCACTCGGCGGGGCACGGCCCATGAGCGTGAGTGGCAGGCGGTTCACCGAGAAATGGAGGTGCGCACGGACTTTCGGCGGTGTCAGGCTGCGCCGGTGAACCGAGAACGAATGTCCAGAATCGCTCATGCCGATCATCCGATCAAGTCTCCCCTCGACGACGATTCGGTGCGCGAACTGCTCGAGCGCGGGATATCCCGACCCGACGCGCATGTGCTCGATCTCGGCTGCGGAGGAGGAGAGTGGCTCCTTCGCGCCCTGTCCACCAACCCTCGATTGCGTGCCGAGGGCGTCGACATCTCCGAAGACGCACTGGCACAAGCCCGCGAGGCCGCGAGCAGCCTCGGCGTCCAGGAACGCCTGGTGCTCCACCACGAGGCAGCCGCCGACTTCGTCTCCGCGCACTCGTTCGACCTGGTGCTCAGCGTCGGCGCCGCCCACGCCTTCGGCGGTCTGCTCCCCACTCTCGCGGCGGCACGCAAGCATCTGGCTCCGGGCGGTCGCGTCCTGGTCGGTGACGGATTCTGGGAGAAGGAGCCTTCACCGGAAGCCGTTGAGATGCTCGGCGACTTCGCCGACCTGGCGACCACCTTGGACCGCGTGGCCGCTGACGGGTGGACGCCCGTCCATGGCCACGTCAGCACCCGCCAGGAGCTGGACGATTACGAATGGGCATGCTGGGGGTCGATGGCTGCCTGGGCCCTGGATCACCCTGATGATCCGGACAGTGCCCGGCTTCTCTCGACAGCCGCCACCCGCCGCTCCGAATGGCTGCGCTCCTACCGGGACAGCTTTGGCTTCGTCTGCCTGGTCCTGCGCCGGACCTCCGACTGATCTGACCGGTCCCGCCGCAGCCGGCGGGAGCCGCGGCCCTGACACAGCCACCCCGCGTCGGCGCGACC
>NZ_JBSGZJ010000165.1:0-14065 GCF_053610925.1 Streptomyces sp. NPDC054847
CCGCTCCGGGGACTCGCGCCGTCAGTTCTTGCCGAGCAGCTCGTTCATGCGCGTGATCTCGGCGCTCTGGGAGGTGACGATGTCACCGGCCATGTCCTTGGCCGGCTGGTAGGAGCCGTCGGCCTGTTCGGTCTTCGCCATGTCGACGGCACCTTCGTGGTGCTTGATCATCATCTCGAGGAAGGCGGTGTCGAAGGCCTCCCCGGACGCCTTCTCCAGCTCCGCCATCTCCTCGGGCGTCATCATCCCGGACATGGAGTGACCGGCGTGCTCGCCGCCCTCGTCCTTCGCGGGGACGTCCTCGCCCCACGAGGTGAGCCACCCGGAGAGCGTCTTGATCTCCGGGTCCTGTGCCTTCTTGATCTCGGCGGCCAGCGCCTCGACGTCCGCGGAACCCGCGCGGGTCGCCGCCAGGTCGGCCATCTCCACCGCCTGCCGGTGGTGCGGGATCATCCCCTGCGCGAAGGCCACGTCGGCGGCGTTGTGCTCACCCTCCCGGGCGGAGGCCGACGCCGAGGCGCTGGGCGCCGAGGGCGCGTGGCCGCCGTGGCCGGAGGAGCTGTCGTCTCCCCCACCGCAAGCGGCGAGCAGGACGGCGGCGGCTGCCGAGGCAGCGACAGCGGCGGCACGGCGGAGCGTGGAACGGTGTGCGGTCATGGTGGTGCTACTCCTGTGATGTGCGTTCGATCGGGCATGGCTCGCACGGCGACGCCGGCCGGTAAGGCCGGGCGCGCCGAGGGTTGCCCTATATGCGCAGGAGTTGCAGTTGACTCAGTGACGGCGGGGCGCGCACGCCCGGGGCCGCCTCGAAGGCGGATGCCGGAGGATCCGCGGCGGGCGGCGTGCAGACCGCGGAGGGGACAGGGGCGGGAAGCGCGGGGGCCGCGCTCGTACCGCTCGCGGCGCACGTCTGGTCGGCGTGCGAGACATGTCCGCCCCCACCGTCGTGGGGGTCCCCGTGTACGCAGTCACAAGGGGCCGAGTCGTCGTGCGCCTCGGCGGGGGCCGCCGGAGCGGCGGCGGTCGACACCGTGCCGGTGTCGGCGAAGGCGGTACCGGGCGCCAGTCCGTGCATGGCCACGACGCCCAGAAGGAGGGCCAGCACCAGCATCACGTAGGCGCGCGCCCTGAAGGGGCGGTCCTCGCGGCGGGTGTGCTGGCTCATGCCCGCATCCTAACCAGCAGCCGTGCGCCGTCCCCGCCGAGCACCGCACCGCCGAGGTGTCGCAGCGTCGGGCACGTCATCGGGCCCTCGGGCACCACACGGTGAGCACCGCACCGCCGAGCATGCAGTCGGGCACGCCGCTGTCAGGCACAGCACGGTCGGGCACCTCACCATCGGCAGTCGTTCTGCGCCGAAGGGGTGTGGCGGACCGCTGTCGTCCGCGGTCCGCTGGACGCCGTCCGGCAAAAGCGGCGGCGCACGTCGTCGGGGCAGGCGCCGCCGCGGCCCGGTGCGAGTGAGTCGCTCACTCGCGCCGCGACGGCGGCAGCGCCGGTCCCGTGGCGGCGCCTCCGTGAGCCGACCGTCGTCGGCCCACGTGTGCTCGAACAGCCTCACGCCGGAGCAACGGCAATCGGAGCGCTAACGCGGACCCCGCTCCGCTTCCTCCGCCGCCTCGGCGACGCGCTTGATGTTCGCCAGGCGCCGGTCCCAGTCGGCCGCGAGCGCGGCCATCCAGCGGGCCGTCGCGTCCAGCGCCGTGGGCCGCACCGCGTATCGCACCTCGCGACCCACCCGGGTCCCGGAGACCAACCCGGCCGCGTCCAGGACGGCGAGGTGTTTGACCACCGCCTGCCGGGAGACGGGAAGCGGCTCGGCGAGCGTCGTCGCGGTGGCCTCGCCCTTCGCGGCAAGCAGTTCCAGCAGTTGACGCCGCGTCGGGTCGGCCAGCGCGACGAGCACGCTGTCGACGGCATCGCCGGCGCCGTGAGCACCGTCGGTCACGCGGACGACTGCTCGGCGCGCGTCTTGAGTGCGTCGAGCTCCAGGGGCCAGCCCTCGCTGTGGTCCTTCCTGTTCTGGCTGCGCAGCTCCTGGGACCCGGCCAGTGCCGCGAACCCGCTCTCGACGACGTGGAGCCGCGTCTGCTCGCCTTCCTGGGTCAACGTGAACTCCACGAGGGTGCTGTTGTCCTCACGCAGTTCCTCTCCGGGGAACGCGCTGGTCCAGCGGTACGCCAGGTACGTGGGCGGCTCGACCTTCTCCACCCGCACGGGGAAGTCGCCGTGCTCGGAGTTCTTGGCCACCATCGACTCGCCTTCCCTGGCCACGGTGCCGGGCAGGCTCGCCTTGTCGGCTACCCAGAACCCGGGCTGCGCGACCAGCGACCAGACCCGCTCCAGCGGCGCTGCGATGAGGGTTTCGCTTTCGATCCGGTCCTCGCTCATGAGGGGACTCCTTGTTCGCTTCCATCATCAGTGCAACCCCAGAGTTGCACATCAGACTTTGACGTGCAACCCAGGGGTTGCACCATGGGGTGCCGGCTCTGCTGACCGGACCCGCGGTCCGTCGAACGGCGGCGCTCGCGCTAGCGGCTGCGTACGAGCAGATGGAGGAAGTACGGAGTCCCGATCGCGGCGGTCATCAGGCCGGCGCCGAGCTGGGCCGGTGCGATCACCGTGCGGCCCACCAGGTCGGCGGTGCAGACGAGCACGGCGCCGAGGAGCACCGCGACCGGCACCACCCGTACGTGCTGCCGGCCGACGAGGGCACGGGCCGCGTGCGGTGCCACGAGCCCCACGAAGCCGATCGTGCCGGCGGCGGCCACTGCGGTGGCGCTGAGCAGGACGCTGAGGACGAGGAAGCCGAGCCGCCCCCGTGACAGGCCGATGCCGAGGAGTCTCGGCGTGTCCTCGTCGAGCGACATGGGTCGATTTCCGTGCGGCGCGTCACCGCGAAGGCCGCACCCACGGCGAGCACGACGGCGAGCGGCGCGACATCGGGCAGCGTGCGCCCAAAGGTCGATCCGGACAGCCAGGTGAGCGCCTTGGTGGCGTTGAACGGGTCGGTGAGGACGATGAGGAGACTGATCAGCGCCGCTGTCCCCGTGGCGACTCCGAAACCGACGAGAACGAGCCGGTTCTGCTGGAATCCGCCTCGCGCCGCGAGTCCGAAGACGACGAGGGAGCTGACCGCGGCGCCGGCGAACGCCGCCCCGGCGACGCTCCATGATCCGGCCAGGGGCACCGTCGTCACGAGGAGCACGGCGCCAAGGGCGGCACCACCGGAGACGCCCAGGACACCGGGCTCCGCAAGGGGGTTGCGGGTCACCGACTGGACGAGTGTCCCGGCCAGGGCGAGCGCCGCGCCGACGAGCAGGGCCGCCAGTACGAGGGTCTCGGTCCTTGGACACAAGGCCGAAACCGGCCGAGTTCACACGCTCCGGGCGACCGGCGCCCCACACCCCCGTGGACGGCCCGGACTTCGACCCCTGTGGTAGCTTCCGCGAGCCAGTCGAACTCCGTACGTGCGTGTACGTGAGTCAGGGAATCCGGTGCGAATCCGGAGCTGACGCGCAGCGGTGAGGGCGACGGGCGTGGCACACAGCCACTGGGCCGGGACACCGGCCCGGGAAGGCGCCTCGTCCGGTTGACCCCGAGTCCGAAGACCTGCTGGCACACCGTAGGGACGGGCCCCGCGCATGGGCCCTCGACGCTAGGAACGACGCTGTGCCCTTCAACCGCCCGACCGCTTCGTCCGCCGTGCTCCTCAGTGGAATGCTGCTGCTGACCGGGTGCGGTACCTCGCCCCGTCCTTCTTCCGCTCCGCAGGCCGGTGCGCGGGTCATCGAGAACTGCGGGAAGAAGGTGGAGATCCAGGGAGACGGTCCACAGCGCGCCGTCTCCCTGAACCAGGGCACCACCGAGATCCTGCTCGCTCTGGGCCTCGCCGACCGGATGGCCGGGACGGCCACCTGAACCGACCCCGTCATGAAGGGCCTGGAGAAGCCCGCCGCCGGCGTGGAGCGTCTCGCGGAGAACAACCCGTCCTTCGAGAAGGTCCTCGCCGCCGAACCCGACTTCGTCACCGCCTCGTTCGCCTCCACCCTCGGCAAGGGCGGTGTGGCCACGCGCGAGCAGTTCGAGGAGCTCGGCGTGCCGACATACCTCTCGCCGTCGGACTGCGTGGGCAAGGACAACAGTGGTGACGGGGACGGCGTTCGCACCAGCGCGCTGACGATGGACACCGTCCACGGTGAAGTACGTGACCTCGCCCGCGTGTTCGGCGTCGAGGAACGCGGCGACGAGCTGGTCGCGGAACTCGAGGCCCGCGTGCGCAAGGCCACCGCGGGACTCGACGCCTCCGACGTCACGTTGATGTACTGGTTCGCCAACGCCGAGTCCCCGTACATGGCGGGATGCTGCGGCGCTCCCGGCGTCATCACCCGTGAGACCGGTGCGAAGAACGTCTTCGACGACACCACGGAGGAATGGCCGCAGATCAACTGGGAGACGGTCGCGGACCGCGACCCGGACGTCCTGGTGATCGGCGACCTGACCCGCAAGTCGCAGACCGCGGAGAGCGCCGCGAACAAGATCCGGTTCCTTGAGACCGATCCGGTCACACGGAACATGGACGCCGTACGCCACAAGCGGTACGTCCTGCTCAGCGGACAGGCCATGAACCCGACGATCCGCACGGTGGAGGGCGTCGAGCAAGTGGCCGACGCGCTGCGCCGGTTCGGCCTCGCGAAGTGACCTCCGCGCTGCTGCGCGGAGCGGCCGGGTTCACCGCGCTGGCGATGTCCGTCGCCCTCGCCATCACCATCGGGCCGGCGGACATCGGCGTCCGTGACGTCTGGTCCGTCGTCGCCTCGCACCTGAGGGGCGACGTCTCGGGTCTCACCCCGATCCGTGACGGCATCGTGTGGAACCTCCGCCTCCCGCGCACGCTTCTGGCGGCCGTGTGCGGCGCGGGACTCGCGCTGTGCGGGGCGGTGATGCAGTCGTTGCTGCGCAACCCGCTCGCCGATCCCTTCGTCCTGGGCGTCTCTTCCGGAGCCTCCACCGGTGCCGTCGCCGTGGTCGTCCTGGGTGTCGGCGGCGGGGTGCTGTCCGTCTCCGCAGGGGCCTTCACCGGTGCTCTGTGCTCGTTCGCCGCGATGCTTCTGTTGAGCCACACCCTTGGCGGCACCACCGACCGGGTCGTGCTGTCCGGCGTCGCGGCGATGCAGTTGTTCTCCGCGCTCACCTCGTTCGTCGTCGTCACGTCCGCCGACGCGGAGACCACCCGCGGCGTGCTGTTCTGGCTGCTCGGCTCGCTGAGCGGGGCGGGCTGGACCGACGTGTGGCTGTGCCTCGCCGCCCTGGGGGCCGCTCTGGCCGTCTGCCTGGGTCACGCGAGGACCCTGGATGCGTTCGCCTTCGGGCAGGACGCGGCGGCCACCCTGGGCGTGAACGTCGGCCGCGCCCGACTCCTGCTGCTGTGCGTCACCGCCCTGCTCACGGCCGCCCTGGTCAGCTCGGCGGGCGCCATCGGCTTCGTCGGCCTGGTACTCCCCCACGCCGCCCGCGCCCTCGTCGGGCCCGGACACGGCAGGTTGCTTCCCACCACGGCGTTGGGCGGAGCCGTCTTCCTGATCTGGGTCGACACCGTCGCCCGGACCGTCATCGAACCCCAGGAAGTGCCGGTCGGTGTCATGACCTCCCTGATCGGCGTGCCCGCGTTCGTGCTCGTTCTGTACCGCACCCGGAGAGTGGCCCGATGACCCTCATCGCCGATCGCGTCTCCCGCACGGCCGGTGGACAGTTGATCCTCGACGGCGTCAGTGTCGCACCGGGACCCGGTGCGACGACCGCCCTGCTCGGTCCCAACGGCTCGGGAAAGTCCACACTGCTGCGCATCCTCTGCGGCGTGCTCGCCCCTGCCTCCGGGGTGGTCACGCTGGACGGCCGGCCCCTGGAGCGCATACCCCGCCGGGACGTCGCCCGTCGGGTGGCCGTCGTCGAGCAGCAGGCGGACACCGTGGTCGAGCTGACCGCCGTCGACGTCGTACGGCTCGGTCGCATTCCCCACCGGCGTGCCTGGGCCCACCCGTCGCCGGCCGACGAACGGGCCGTCCGCGACGCCCTCGACCGCACGGGGCTCACCGACCGGGCCGACCGCGCCTGGCACACGCTCTCCGGAGGTGAACGCCAGCGCGTGCAGATCGCCCGGGCCCTCGCCCAGGAGCCACGCGAACTGCTCCTGGACGAACCGACGAATCACCTCGACATCCAGCACCAGCACGACCTGCTCCGCCTCGTCAGCGGACTCGGCGTGACCAGCGTGGTCGCCCTGCACGACCTCAACCTCGCCGCGATGTACTGCGACCACGTCGTGGTCCTGCGGCAAGGAAGTGTCGTCGCCGCGGGCACCCCGCAGGAGGTGCTGACCGAGAGGCTGATCGCCGACGTCTACGGCGTACGCGTCGCGGTCACCGCCCCCGAGCCGGACGGCCGCCCGCACATACGCGTCCTCGGCACCCTGACGCGGCGCCCCGCATGACCGACGGCGCCGCGGCTCCAGTGGCTGTCGGACGTGAGCGACATTCTCCGCACGGGGCCGGCCGGCGGAAGCAGATACTGGCCCTCCATGCAGGCACGGACGAGGAGCAGACGAGTGACCAGCGACCACCGCACGGGCCCGCCCGGTTTCGGCAGCGAACGGGACATGCTGCGCGCTTTCCTCGACTACCACCGGACCACCCTCGCCATGAAGTGCGAAGGGCTCACCGACGAGGAGTTGCGGCGGCAGTCGATGCCCCCGTCCACGCTGTCGCTGCTCGGCCTGGTGCGGCACATGGCGGAGGTGGAGCGTGCGTGGTTCCGTCGGGTGTTCGAGGACAACGACGCGCCCATGGTCTGGTCCGACAAGATCGACTTCCAGGCGGCGTACGACGCGAGCGCGTCGACCAGGGAAGAGGCGTTCGCGGCCTGGGAGGCCGAGGTGGAGAACTCGCGCCGTATCGAGCGGGAGGCGAACTCCCTGGACCAGGCCGGATATCAGCCCAGATGGGACAAGGAGGTCTCGCTGCGGATGGTGATGGTGCATGTGCTTCTGGAGTACGGGCGTCACAACGGGCACGCGGACTTTCTGCGTGAGGGTGTCGACGGGACCGTGGGTGCCTGAGCCCGCGCCGGCCACCGTTCTCCCGGCGTCGTCAGGACCCGCGGCGCTTCGTCAGAAGATCAGCCCGTGCTGTGCGACGAGCGCCATCGTCGCCGGGAGCCTCGGGCCGCTCCCCCTGCCGCTCCACGCCGCCCTCGGGGTGAGCGGACCGGCTCCTTCCCGGTCGCGCGACGACCGACAGCGACGCTCAGCGGCGGCGAGCAGAAAAAAGCCCGGTGTGAGTGGCTGCCGTGCCCACGAGACGGCAGTCTTGAGGTGTGGGTAGAGCGCCGATCGTTGTGCACCGGCCGTCGCCGTCGGGCGGCCGGCGGGTGACGGTGCACCTCTCCGGCAGGGACGAGATCCTGGGTACCGCCTACTCCGATCACGACCTGGTGGTCTTCCTCGAGGCCGCCGGGATCGACGACCCGGACACGGTGATCGACGACCCGGGCATGGTGGAGTGGCGCGGCGGCCGGGCCCACGAGTGGACCGCCGCCTGACCCACAGCCCGCTGACCTGGAACTGCGAGGCGGACGCGGCTCCGAGAGATTCGGACACGCCCTCGGCTCGCAGGCAAGGGCGAAGGAGGACGGCCGTGCGTGCGCGGGATCTTGCGGAGGCGTATCCGTTCGTGACCACCGACGACGGCGCGATGGACGCGGCCAGGATGCTGGCCGAGCGGGTACTGCCGGCCCTGCTCGTCCTCGATGCCGACGGGCATCCCTACGCCATCGTGCCCGGCTCTCAGCTCGTGCGGCAGCTCGTGCCCCACTACATCCTCGATGATCCACGGCTCGCGGCCGTCGTCGACGAGCGGTCCGACGTCGACGTGGCCGAGCGGCTGGCAGGGCTCACCGCCGCGGAATGGGCACCCCGGAGTGCTTTCCCGCCGCCGGTCGTAGGACCTGACGCCCATCCGATGGAGGTCGCCGCGCTGATGGCCCGCACGCGAAGCCCTCTGGTCGCGGTCATCGAGCGCGACGCCGACGGCGTGCGCCTGCTGGGCACGGTCACTGCCGCGCGTCTCATGGCGCACTTCATCGGGGACATGTGAACCGGGCCGAACACGCACGCGCGAAGACCCGTCCGCATCGCGCCCGCTGCGCGACCGCGGATGCGCCCGCTCGACGAGCAGCGGCGGGCCGACGACCAGAGGCGAGCCGGACCACTTGACCTCGAGCGCGGTTGAGGTTTCAGGATCGACCCATGAGCCGACACGACGACGGAATCCTTCTCTTCCGCAACACCATGCGTATCACCGACGGCCACCTGGAGAGCTTCCGCGGCGCCATCGCCAGAGCCGTGGACTTCGCAGAGCGGCATGGCCCGCAGCTGACGGTCCAGACGTTCGTCGACGAGGAGCGGATGCTCGCGCACAGCTTCCAGCTCTATCGGGACTCCGACGCGGTCCGCCTGCACTGGAAGCTCGCGGACCCGTACATCCAGGAGGTCATGGAGCACTGCCGGGTGGAGCACTTCGAGGTGTTCGGTGAGCCGGACGCCGATGTGGCGGCCGGACTGCGCTCAGCGCTCGGCGAGCACGGAGCGCTCAGGTTCTCTCCCCGTATCGCGGGCTTCGACCGCTTCACCGCGTCGCCTCGGGCGTAGGCGGCGCCTGGACCGGCCGGGCAATCGCCGCCGCTGCGGGCCCATGGCCACCGACGCACGCCCGCACAGGTGACAAGCGGATCAAGAGGTACGGGCCCGCCGTGGCGGCCTGCTGGAGCCGCGGACGACCAGGCGCGTGGGGACGGTGACGGTACGGGCCCGGGAGCGGTCGCCGTCCAGGCGGGCGAGCGCGGTCCTGGCCGCCGCTTCGCCGATGGCTGCCGGATCCTGCGCCACGACGGTCGGAGCCGGTTCGAGCACCTCCGCCAGCGGGAGGTCGTCGAAGCCGACCAGGGCGACGTCCTTCCGGCCGGCGCGGGTCAGTTGGGCGACCACACCCATGGCCACGATGTTGTTGCCCGCGAACAGGGCGGTGGGCGGATCGGGATGGCCCAGCAGTGCGGTGGTCGCGGCAGCGGCCGACTCCTGGCCGTGGGCGCCGGTCACCAGAGCGCGGTCGTAGGGCAGGTCCGCCTCCTCGAGCGCCGACGTGTAGCCGGCGAGCCGCTCACGCCGGGTGTAGAGCTTCGCGGGCAGGTCTCCGATGAACCCGATGCGCCGGTGGCCTTGCGCGATGAGGTGCGAGACGCCCTCGTGGACACCGGTCCGGTTGGAGCTGACGACGCAGTCGGTGGACAGGCCGACCCCGGGGCGGTCGATGAACACCACCGGCAGGCCGGCCGCGCGTGGCACCTTGAGGTGGCGGTGGTCGGCTCCGAACGCCGGGACCACCATCAGGATGCTGACACGGCGGGCCAGGAAGGTCTCGGTCAGCATTCGTTCCCGTTCGGGATCTTCGGCGGACGAGCCCATGAGCAGCGTCAGTCCGCGGGTGCGGACCGCCTCCTCGATGCCGCCGGCGACCGTTCCGAAGAACGGGTTGCCCAGGTCGGGAACGACCAGGCCCACGGTGGTGTCGGGGCCTCCGACGCGGATGTTCCGGGCCATCAGGTTGGGCTGGAACCCGAGTTTCGCCACCGCCGCGAGGACGCGCTCCCGTGTCTGCGGGGAACTCGGACCGTCCTCGTTGAGCACCCGTGAGACCGTCTTGGCGCTGACGCCCACTTCTCGGGCGACGTCGGCCAGTGTGGGGCGGCGGGTCGCGGCCATGTACCACCGTTCCTGTGCGTTCGCCGGGCCCGGCCCGTCCGGGCCGGGCCCGCTGTCTTCTCTGTCTGCCGGCTCAGTGGGCCGACACGCCTGCCGCCTTGGCGGCGTCGGCGTCGGTGACGACGGTACCTCCGTCGCTCTTCACCGTGAGCGCCCCGGTCATGATGGCGACCACCTCGGCCATGGAGTGGTCGGAGGGCTTGATCAGTGCCTCGCGCCGCCCGAGCCGGTGGACATGGATCCGGTCGGCGATCTCGAACACGTGCGGCATGTTGTGACTGATCAGGACGACGGGCATGCCCTTGTCGCGGACCCGGCGGATGAGGTCGAGCACCTGCCCCGACTCCCTGACGCCGAGCGCCGCTGTGGGCTCGTCCATCACGACGACGCTCCTGGCCCAGGCCACCGCGCGGGCGACGGCGACGGCCTGGCGCTGACCGCCGGAGAGGGTCTCCACCGCCTGGGTGAGCGATCGCAGGCCGATCTTCAGATCGGCCATGTGTGCGGCGGCCTCCTCCCGCATCCGCTTCTTGTCGAGCAGGCGGAACGCGCTGCCGAGGACGCCGGGGCGGCGCAGTTCGCGCCCGAGGAACATGTTGGAGGCGATGTCCATGGAGGCCGCGACGGCGAGGTCCTGGTAGACGGTTTCGATGCCGTGTTCGCGTGCGCTCTGCGGGCCGCTGAACCGGATGGGCTTCCCGTCCAGTCTGATCTCGCCCTCGTCGGGGACGATCGCGCCGGTCAGCGCCTTGATCAGGCTCGTCTTGCCGGCTCCGTTGTCACCGATGACGGCGAGGACCTCGCCGGGCATGAGGTCGAAGTCGGCGCCGTCGATGGCGGTCACATGGCCGTACTTCTTGACCAGGCCGCGGGCCTGGAGGACGGGCGTCGCGGACGTGTCGGTGCTCATCGCGCCTTCTTCCGGGAGATCTGGTCGACGGTCACGGCGAGGATGACGAGGATGCCGGTGATCAGCGTCTGGTAGATCGACGCGACGCCCATCAGCTGGAGCCCGTTGCGGAAGACGCCGACGATCAGAACGCCGATGAAGGTGCCGAGGACGGCGCCCCTGCCGCCGAAGAGGCTGGTCCCGCCGAGGACGACAGCGGTGATGCTGTCGAGGTTGTCGGTCTGTCCGGCCTGGGGATCGCCCACGCCGGTACGGGAGACGAGCAGGAGGGCCGCGACCCCGTACACGAGCCCTGCGAGCGTGTAGACGCCGATGGTCAGCCGGGAGGTGCGGATGCCGTTCAGCCGCGCGCTTTCCGGGCTGTTGCCGAGGGCGTAGACGTGGCGGCCCCATGAGGTGCTGCTCAGTGCGTAGGCGAAGGCCAGGAACAGGGCGATGGTGACGAGGGAGCCGTAGGTGATGTCGGTCCCGCCCAGGGGGAAGGTCTCGCCGAGGGCGGTGAGCGGGGCGGGCAGATCGGTCACCGTCTGCTCGGCGGAGTAGATGTGCGTCAGCGCGAACGCCACGTTGAGCATGCCCAGCGTCACGATGAAGGGCGGCAGCGGGATCAGCTGCACGAGCAGGCCGTTGAGGAGCCCGAAGCCGCCGCAGACCACCAGTCCGAGGGCGATCGCGGCGAGCGGGGGAAGCGTTCCCTGAGCTGCCGTCTTGGCGATGACGATGCTGCCGAACGCCATGACGGCGCCGCAGGAGAGGTCGATGCCGGCGGTCAGGATGATGAGGGTCTGGCCGATGGCGAGGGTGCCCACGACCATGACCTGCTGGACGATCAGGGAGAAGTTGCCGCCGGACAGGAACTGCTCGGTCGTCAGTGAGAAGAAGACACAGGCGAGCAGGAGTGCGGCCAGAGGGCCCGCGGTAGGTGTGGCGATCAGCCGGCGGACCGCGGTCGGTCCTTTCAGCTGGCCGTAGGGCGTGGTCGTGGCAGTCATGGTGGTCCTTGCCGGTGATGGGTGCCGGAGGTGCGTGCCGAAAGCCGGTACGCGAGGCGGGTGCTGGAAGTCGTCGCCGGTGCGTGGTGCCGCTGCGGGGCTCAGCCCCAGCAGTTCTCCAGGCCGTACGCGGTGTCCTTGGCGTCGATCCCGGTCTGCTCCTGGTCGGTGATCAGGGTGACGCCGGTGTCGGTGTAGCCGGAGGTCTTCTTGCCGTCCGCGGCGAAGTCCGCGACGGCCTTGACGCCGAGGGACGCCATCTTGAGCGGGTACTGCTGCGAAGTGGCGGCGATCTTGCCTGCCTTGACGGCTTCGGTGCCGGTGCAGCCCCCGTCGACGGAGACGACGAGCACCTTCTTCTCCAGGCCCTTGGCCTTCAGCGCCGTGTAGGCGCCGAGCGCGGCCGGTTCGTTGATCGTGTAGACGACGTTGATTCCGGGTGCCTTCTGAAGGCAGTTCTCCATGGCGGTCTGGCCCTTGGCCTGGTCGCCCCCGGTGTCCTGGCTGCACACGATCGACGGGTCTCCCTCGGGGACGCCGAAGCCCTTGAGGAAGCCCTCGTGCCGCTGCACGCCCACCGCGACTCCCGGGGCCAGGTCGAGTGTGGCGATCTTCGCATCCTTGCCGGCCATGGCTGCCTTCGCGTACCGGCCGATGAGTTCGCCGGCCTTGACGTTGTCGGTCGCGAACAGCGCGTCGGTGGCGTCCTGGGGCTCGGTCGGGCTGTCCAGTGCGATGACCAGTACGCCCTTGGCGCGGGCCTTCTCGAGCGCCGGCACGATCGCCTTCGAGTCGTTGGGCGTGATGAGGATGCCCTTCACGCCGGAGTTGACCATGTTCTCGACCGCGGTGACCTGGCCCGCGTTGTCGCCGTCGAACTTGCCCGCGGCGCTGACCAGTTCGACGCCGCTCTCCTTCGCGGCCTGCTCAGCGCCCTCCTTCATCTTCACGAAGAAGGGATTGGTGTCCGTCTTGGTGATCAGGCCGACCTTCACCCCGCCGCCGCCGGAGCCGCCCTGTGCTCCGGAGCCGCAGGCCGTCAGTGCGAGGGTCGCGGCAGTGGTGCCGGCTGCGGCTCTGATCAGGGTGGTAACGGCACGGTTGTTTCTGGGCATGACTGAACTCCTGCTGGTTTCGGGCGGAGCGGCCGCGCTGCCCAAAGGCTCCGCGGCGCGAGGAGATTGCTGCTTCGGCGGTGTCATCGTTGACCTATGTCATCGTTGACACCGCATGCGGAGGATGATGGACTCCGGCTCCCGGCAACGTCAATGCCTTGACGACGTCACAAATCCGCAACGCAGAGCCGGCCACCGCACTTCGGCGGCACCGGCCCTCGGGCTCCCCCTCCGCGGCACGCCGCCCCCGCGCCGCCCTACCCGGAGAGAAGCAGTCATGCGCCTGCCTCAGATCACCGTCCTCGGTGAATGCGTCGCCGACGCCTTCACCGTCCCCGCACCCGCACCGGACGAGCTCGGCCTGCGGGTTCTGCCGGGCGGCGGCCCGGCGAACACGGCCGTCGCCCTCGCCCGGCTGGGCACGCCCGCCCGCTTGCTGGCCCGGCTGTCGGACGACGTGTTCGGCCGGCTTTTCCGTGCCCGCCTGGAGTCGTCGGGCGTCGATCTGTCCCAGGCCGTACGCGCCGGGCAGCCGAGCACCCTGGCCGTCGCCGAGCTCGACGCCGCGGGCCGGGCGGCGTACTCCTTCCACGCGCAGGGCACTGCGGACTGGCAGTGGACGGCGGACGAACTGGCCGCGACGGACCTGGCGTCCACCGCCTGCGTGCACTCCGGATCGCTGGCCCTCGTCCGCGAACCCGGCGGCCCGGCCGTCGAGGAGTTCCTGGCCCGCGCCTCGGCCACCGCCACGATCTCCCTCGACCCCAACGTCCGACCGCTGCTCGTGGCGCCCGACGTCTACCAGGAACGCCTGCCGCGCTGGTGCGCGCTCGCCGACGTCCTGCGCGTGAGCGAGGACGACCTGGAGCTGCTGCTGCCCGGTCACCCGATCGACCGGGCATGCGACATCTGGCACGCGGCGGGCGCCCGGCTCGTGGTCGTCACCCTCGGGGGACGCGGCGCGATCGCCTCGCTGGACGGCGAGCGGGTCACGGTCCCGGCGCCGCCGACCGCCGTCGTCGACACCGTCGGGGCCGGCGACTCCTTCACGGCAGGGCTTCTCCACCATCTCGGGGCCAAGGGACTGCTCGGCGGCCGGCTGACGGGCCTGCGCCTCGAAGACGTCACGCAGGCATGTGTGTACGCGGCCAGGGTCGCGGCTCTGACCTGCTCGGTCAGCGGCCCGAACCCGCCCTGGGAACGGGAGTTGCGGCAGTCGGCGGCTTCGGTCGGG